>JASEGZ010000002.1:0-59480 GCA_030018935.1 Syntrophales bacterium | reverse complement strand
GCCCTTAAATAATTCAGTTGACAGAGAGCGGGCTGGCATGATAGACAAGAGACTAGGATGATGATGGATGATGATGGGGACGCCCTTAAATAATTCAGTTGACAGAGAGCGGGCTGGCATGATAGACAAGAGACTATGCCAAGATCAGCTCGCCTTGACGCTCCCGGAGTGGTACACCACATCATCATCAGGGGCATTGAGCATCGAAACATCTTCAGGGATAATCAAGATCGTGAGAATCTTCTTGAACGGCTGGGGAGACTTCTGCTGGAAACCAGGACGGTTTGTTATGCCTGGGCCTTTCTACCGAATCATGCTCACTTTCTCTTCCGCACAGGTGAAATCTCCATCGCTACTTTGATGAGGAGATTACTTACCGGATACGTGGTCAGCTTTAACCGTCGCCACAAGCGGCATGGCCATCTGTTACAAAACCGGTACAAATCAATTGTGTGCCAGGAAGAGAAATATTTCCAGGAGCTGGTTCGCTATATTCACCTGAACCCTCTCCGAGCCGGAATTGTTTCTAATTTAGCCGATCTAAACAGTTATTTCTATTGCGGGCATAGCACCTTGATGGGCAAGAAGGAATGCTCTTGGCAGGATGTAGATTATGTTCTACATCCTTTTGGTAAAACGGTTCATAGTGCCAGGAGGGCGTATTTTTCTTATGTAGAGGCTGGGCTTGAGCAAGGACGTCGAGAGGACCTCATTGGGGGTGGGCTAGTTCGTACTCTTGGAGGCTGGGCGGAGGCAAAGAAATTAAGGTTAAAGGGTCTGGAGCATATAAAGAGTGATGAGCGGATATTGGGGGATTCAGATTTTGTGGATTCAGTCCTTGCCAGAGCTAACGAGTACTGCACGCGCCAATGCGAGTTGAGAAGGCGCGGTTATAGTCTGGAGCAAATTGCGAAAAGGGTTGCAGAGATCTACCGGATGGATGTGGGAGAAGTTTTGGCGAGGGGTCGCCAGCAGCAGCGGGTTAATGCGCGGAGCCTTTTTTGCTTCTGGGCGGTGCGGGAGTTGGGGATTTCCCTAGCCGACTTGGCCAGACGGTTAGGGATGAGTCCGCCTGGTGTAGGATATGCAGTTCAGAGAGGGGAGGCCATTGCTCAGGAAAATAGTTATCAGCTCATTTAAATGAGTTGCTTATTTATTTAAGGGCGTCCCCCTTCTCCTTCCAGCAGGCAGTTAGGGCAGCTCTATTTCCCTCTGTGAATAGCTTGCATAGACCATGGCAACTGTCCTGTAGATCAGGTGGGCAAACTTGGAAAATGGCAGATAGGCGAGAAGATAAAATACCAGGACAAGATGGATAAAATAGAGCCAGTAGGCTAAGACGGCAAAACGCTCAAGTCTCGTGACCTCGGTAAGTATACCAGAAATTGTCACCAGATAGACCATGATGATAAATACCCAGTCGAAATATGCGCTCCTGCTTTTATCCTCCGTTTCCTTTAATCTGTTGGAAATTACTATCGTGCAACCGATAAAAAGGGATGCTGCCCCCAGGTTGGCCAGGATCTTTACCGGGTTATACATGGAAAGAGGAAGTTCTGTGCCAAGCAGGTACGTCCCTAAAAATATCAGTCCCGTTACCGCCGCCAGGGCGATAAACCCGTAAAAGATCAACAGGTGGGCAAGATACCTGAAGCTGCTTCTCTCACATTTCTTAAATCGGGAATGCTTTAATATCTCCACCAGGGTAGGAATTACATGTAACTTTACAAGATCTCCCCCGGATATATTCTGAGAGCTTAAGGGATGGACACCGACTTTAAGGCCATTCCAGAATCGCGATATCCCCCTTACAATGGATATAACGACCAGAATGGAAACGGCCATAAAGACAGGGTCTACAATGGTATGGGGAATAAATTTGGCAAATACGATTTCACCCTCCGGTATCGCAAGATGGCCTGTAATCCCCATAAGAAAGAGAAGAAGGATAACCGGAAAGGCCAAGAGGAAGGGGAGATACGTTGCTTTGCCGAGGGCCTTGCCCAAAAATTGCGGAGAGGCGTAGTGCATAAAACTATAGTTTCTCACCGCTGCAAGGACATCCCCGGGTTTCGCCCCCCGGGGACAGTAGGTGGAACAATCATTACACTGATGGCAGAGCCATACATCGGGGTCGCCCAGGAGCCTCTCCTTCAGCCCCCAAGAAGCCCAGATCATCTCTTTTCTTGGGAAAGGCTTCTTTTCCGGGGTCAGATTGCATACAACAGAACATGTCGCACATTGAAAACACTTTTTCAGTGTGTTCCCTCCAAGACCTTCCATTTTCTTAACAAAATCCATATCAGGTTCTATGAGTTGTCTATCCACCATTTTTCCACCTCTTTTCTCTGTGCCTTTGTGCCTCTGTCCCTCTCAAGCCTACTTAAAACGTCTAAAGACCCTTATACGGGTTTGGACCAAGCTCTTCTATTTTTGCGAGGAAATCGTCGAAGATCCCCGGTAGTTTATCGTATTCGTCGAGCGAAAGCTCCAGGATGCGTATCCTGTCAGATTCAAGGCGAAGCCTGTCCAGCGTCTCCTTGATCTTTTCCATCCTGTAGTTCGCCAGTTCGCTTCCCTTGATGAAGTGACATTGATAATCATCACCGTATTTGCACCCTATCAGGAGAATCCCATCTATACCCTTGGAGAGGGCATCGGCGATCCATACGAGATTAACATTACCCAGGCACCTCAAGGGGATAACCCTTACATAGGGATTGTAGGAGAGACGTTTTTGGCCTACGATATCCATGGAAGGATAGGCGTCGTTCTCGCAGAGAAAGGCTACAACCCTCGGTTTTTCCTCGTCCTCTTCGGGGACATCTATCGCCTTTACCATGGACCCGATAATGTCCACGGAATAGTCCTTGAAAGAGATGATCCTCTCGGGACATGACCCCATGCAGATACCACACCTGCGACATCTGGTGGGGTTGGGCAATGGATTGGCCTTTTCATCTTCGTTGTACACACCAAATGGGCACTCCTCCGTGCACCTCTTGCACTGGGTACACCGCGACATGTATAATTCCGGATAGCTCATATCCCCCGCTCTCGGATGGACCGCTTTCCCCTGGGCGGTAAGTTCAACGCACTGTATAGCCTTCAATGCAGCTCCTCCCGCATCATCCATGCAGGCGGCGCTATCCATCGGTTGTCTTACGCATCCAGCGGCGTAAATGCCCGTTCTGCGTGTCTCATAGGGAAAACATATATAGTGTGAATCGGGGAACCCATATCTCAGGGCGGGTGGTTCCGGTCCTTGTCTGTATTCGAGGTTCAGAATATCCGATGGGATAATAGTATCCGCGGGGAGGTCTTTTTCCTCTTCCTTTTTCTCCTCACAGGTCTTCTCTGCCTCTTCCGGTGATACTATCGGTTCTCTCGCCTCAATCCCCGCCGTGGGAACCATCCCCGTTGCCAGGACGACCATCTCCGCCTTTACCTGTATCTTCTCACCCAAGAGGGTGTTATCCACGTCAATAACAAGATTCTTCTCAGCATCCTCAGAGATGCCGGCAACCTCACCCTTCGTCAGGAAGATGCCGGGGTCTTCCTGGACCTTTTTGTAAAAGATCTCATACTGACCGACGGTCCTTATATCCTTGTAGAGGATGTAAACCTTTGCGTCACTGTCCTTTTCCCTTATATACTTAGCCTGTTTCAACGAGGCAAGGCAACAGTAAGAGGAACAGTAGGGGAGGTGATCTTTGTCCCGGGAGCCGGCACACTGGATGAAGGCCACGCTCTTTGCCTCTTTTCCATCAGAGGGACGCGTAAATTTCCCCCCTGCCGCCATCTCCTCCACCATGATCCCGGTCACGACATTTGCATATTTGCCAAAACCTAAAGAACCGAGCTTCGTGGCATCATACGGTTGCCAGCCGGCAGCCTCCACGATTGCCCCTACCCTTACCGTCTCCGATTTCCCGTTCTGACTGACAACAACATCAAAGAGACCGGGGGCGCCTGTTGTTTTTTCTATCTTAGCCCCTGTATACACCTTGATTTTCGTATGGGACATCACCTCTTTGATCTTTTCATCAACTCCTGTAGGCTGGAGTTCCAGGTAAGGGGGGATCTTCGGATACTGTTTCCAAAGCTTCTTCATCCATCCCCCTAATTCAGGGGCCTTCTCGACGAGAATAACATCGTATCCGGCCTTTGCCGCCTCGATGGCCGATGTCATCCCCGTTATCCCACCACCCACGACAAGGATGGTCTTATCTATCTGCTCATTGAAAGGTTCCAGGGGGGCCATCTTCTGGGCCTTAGCGATCCCCATTCTCAGGTAGTCTTCCGCCAGCATCTGGGTATCTTCATCCTGAGAGGAATGGCACCAGACAACATGTTCCCTAATGTTTACCCTTTCCATACAGACAGAGGTGGGATCGTACATGAAGACATCGGTTTTTTCTCTCGGTGAACAGGCAGCGATAACTACCGTATTGACCCCTTCCTTCTCCATATCGGCAGTGACGAGGGAAGAACCTTCCTTACCGCATAACATCGGGTTGTTTTTACATATGGGAACTTTGTATTCAGAAGTTGCCACCTTAGAAAGGGCGGGAACATCAAGAGATTCCCCAATTTCACAACCAGTGCATATATAAACCCCGACCTTCTTATCCATCGTAGTTACCTCCTTACCATACTCTGCATAGCTTTTAGCGCTGCCCCTGTGGCATCCTGAACCGATTGCGCAACCCCTGTAGGTCTCCTGGCGCAGCCGACGCCATATATGCCTCTTTTGGACGGATCAGAGACAATAAATCCAAACTCGTCATACGTTACGGCGATGTTACTCCCCAGTGGACGGGGAACCATTCCCGTGGCTAAAACAACCATGTCAGCCCTAACTTTGATCTTATCGCCTGTCAGCGTGTCTTCCACTTCCACCACCACGTCGGCAGTGGCCGGGTCCTCTTCTACCCTGGCTGCCTTTCCCTTGATAAGGGATATATTCTCGTCCATTGCCACTTTCGTGTAGAAGTCTTCAAACTTACCGAGGGCCCTGATGTCTATGTAAAAGATCGTCGCCTTTGCATCCGGATACTGTTCTCTCACATAGGTGGCCTGTTTGAGGGAAGCGAGACAGCACACACCTGAACAGTAGGCAAGATGATTCTCATCCCGGGAGCCGGCACACTGGGCAAAGATAACAGTTTTCACCTCTTTCCCGTCAGAAGGCCTGACTATCCTCCCCTTTGTCGGTCCGGAAGGAGATGCCAGCCTTTCCATCATTACATTGGTGATCACATTCCTGCATTTACCAAAACCAAGGTTGTCAATTTTTGCCGCATCATAAGGATCCCAGCCTGTAGCGACAACTATCGCCCCAACTTTCACCTTGACGGTCTCCTGCTTCATCGTAAGATCAATGGCGTTGTATTTACATGCCTCGAGACACTTCTTCGCTTCTTCCGTACCGATAATTTCCGGAGCTATCACATATCTCATGGGAAACGCCATCGGATAGGGAAGGTAAGCAGCTCTGATTTTATCCATCCCAAGGTTGAACTCATTTGGTATCTCTGTAACACACACCTCGGCGCATTTTCCGCAGGCGGTACAGTTCTCATTAACGTACCGGGGATTTACCCTGATGGTTGCCTCGTAATTCCCCTCCCCACCGGAGATCGCTTCTACCTCCGACAGTGTGAGACACTGAATATTGGGATTTTTCTTTATCCTCTTGAAGTTTATTTCCAGTCCACAAGATGGAGGGCAGAGCTTGGTATAGTACTTGTTGTTCCTGGCCACCCTTCCCCCGAGAAAAGGCTCTTTCTCCACGAGGATGACCCTGCACCCCGCTTCCGCAGCTTCGACGGCCGTGGTGAGCCCACTGATCCCTCCTCCGATAACAAAAACATCTCCGTCAGAAACCTTTGTATCCGCCATGTTTCCTCCTTACTTTGGACGCGACAGAGCGCGTCCCTCCTTTTATTATTCCCTCAGAAATTAATTTATTTGACTAACGTTGGGACGGCAATGATTCTTTTTTTACTTTCAACGTTTCCTCAAGCATCAGGATGTATTTCAGGTATTTGAATCCAAACTTCATCAGCGCTATTTCATCAGTTTTTATCTTTTCGACCTCCACCTTATCAATCTCAAGGATATCGAGAAGTTTACTCTCAGAAATAAATCTTTTGAACTTATCTAAATCATAGCTTGCCATGTAAAGCATGGCCTGTTTCTTCGAGTCGAGTTTGGACTGCTCAGATGGGTTTCTCCTCAACTGGATCTCCATCCACTCCCTTGTCATATCATCATAAATGTCAGCTCCCTGGTTGATCCTCCAACTCTCTATTGTCCACTCTCTGCCCTCCTGATAACCAAGACAATTTGGATCTCTTATAAAGAAGTAAAATTCTTCATTTACCGGCCCTTCCTCTGAGCCAATTATCATGAGACCTTGACCGACAGGATAATAGCGACAGTTAGAAGGCCGGTCTTCATAAATACTGCAGCCCTCAGGTGTAACAAAGGGACATCCCCCTTTATTATCATCCATCACCTTAAGCACTGCATAAGGATGTGAGTTCTCTTCATCAATATAGGTGTAGGTGTATTTCTCGAGGAAATCTCCTGAAGAGATTCCCAACCTATTTTTTATCCTTACGATGTCATAGGGGGTAAGAATTATACTTGTACGGCTACAACAGCTAGTAAAGCAGCTGATATCATTATGACATCCGAATTTGAATTTGGAATCCAGTGTGCGCTTAACAGGTTCCACGACACCCATATCCATTAACATGGATTAATCCTTTCTTTGCTTGTCTCTCTTAATCCTTTAGAGATTCCTTCCTCTTGGCCTGCAAAATCTTCTCAAAAGTCTTATCTTTGAGTCTTAATGTATCTTCCCCAAAGAAATTGAATCTTACCCATCTATATCCAAAACTTAGGAGTTCTTCCTCGTCTTCTTTTATTCTTTCAATAGTCTCCCTCTCCACATCATAAATATCAAAAAACCTGGTTTCAAAAAGAAATCTGTTAAACTCATCCAGGTCGTAACAGGCCATATAAAGCATCTTCGACCTTCCTGGATCAAGTTTATTCCCCTTCAGGAAATAATCATGGAAGGTAATCTCCTTATAAGATTCATTCATTTTATCATAGATATCGATCCCATGACCCTTCTTCCACTCTTGTATTGTCCACCATTTTTCCTCTTTAAATCCAAGGCATGAGCTCCCTTCCTCTATAAAAAATTCTTCTTCTTTTGAAGAAGAGGGGAATATGGGATACATCCTGCATGACCATGGTCTGTCCTGGTATATACTGCAACCCTCTTGGGTAACAAAAGGACAGCTCTTATTTTCGTCCTCCTTCATCTTAAGCACAACCAGAGGTAACCTCTCCTCGCCTAAGAGTGGGATGGTATATCCCTTTAAGAATTCTCCCGAAGACAACCCCGTAGCCCTTCTCATCCTCAGGAAATCATAAGGTGTGAGAAAGATATTTATATCAGCGCAGCAGGTGTTAAAACAGAAAAGTCCATTGTGACATGAAAATCTGAATCTGCCATCCAGAGAGAGCCTTCGGCGTTTTTCAGCATACTCTTCATTCATAGGCCATTCTCTAATAAAATATGGGGGCGACCGGAAAGATCGCCCCCATGGATACATCTGGCTTACATGATAGGGATCATCGGCCTTTCAATTACCTTCCATTCCTTCTTATCCACATCGTACTTCACATTTATAAACTTCTTCTGACCCTCATCCAGTTTTAGGTAATCGAATTTATAGTAGTATCCGGGCCATCTTGACTCCTTCCTCGCAAGCCTTGTCCTTGCACATGCCTCACCAACATAGTACCTGTGGACACTCTCCCATGCCCTCAGTAGCTCATGAAGGTCTTTGGCGGCAATCTTCTCTATATCCTCTCCGCAGAACCCTAATTTCCAGAGGGCGGCCTCAAGCATCTTGTCAGATGTCCCATACAACGTCTCCCATCCACCGCAGTATTCTCCCATTATCTTCTGCAGCCTGAACAGGAAATTATGCGGAGAGATATAGTTAGGATTCACATCGGGACTCACTGTATATGTGGCTTTTTCTTCATAGAGGGCAAGTGGTCTCAATATTGTTTCCTTGAATTTACCTATCGTAGCATCAGACAGCGTTGGCGTATAGTCCTTCCTGTCATTGGCATACTTCAGGGCAGACTTTGCTGCAATCCTTCCCTGTACGTGTGAGCCACTTGAAAACTTATGGGCACATGCGCCTACTCCGCAACCTGCTGTAAATAGACCCTTGACAGTGGTCATACAGTTATACTGCTCAGGGAATGCATCGGCATATTCTTTTGGCATTAGATCTTCAGGACCACAGGTCCAGGAACCACAAGAGCAGGCATGTGAACCTATGAAGACAGTGTCTGACAGCTGAAGCTCCATCGCTTTTTCCATTGGGTCAACATTATGGGAAGCCCAGTTGGTGGCGCCTGAGATCGTCATATCGAGGAAGTCTTCCCAAGCTTCGCTTTCATACTCTCTTATCTTCTTCTTCAGCTCCTTTGGATCTGTTATCTCCTTCTGAAACCTTTCTACCACCCTGTTTGTGTGCATGAGGTATGGTGTTTTGCCTTCCTTCGCGCAGAGTATCATCTCATAGTTTCTCAAAGCAGTTGGACAGGGCTTTGCATTTGAATAAGGCGCCCACTTGTCTAACTCGGATGGATATGCACCAACGTATGGCCCGTCATAGGCATTTGTTGCCGGTGTCTTAAAGAGCAGGAAGAATGTGCCCACAGGACCATAAGAATCCTTGAACCTCGGAGGGACAAATGTCACATCCATCTGTGTAAGCTCACCACCTGCCTGGAGTACAAGGGCATAGATTGATCCGCTAACAAAGGGCGGCATCCATGACCTGCCAAAGCCTTCACCCTGAGACCTTGGCCTGAATACATGGACTGCACCACCCATCAGAGCGATAGTTGCCTTAGCCTTAAACACATAGATCGTCTCTTCCCTGACGCTAAAGCCAATTGCACCACATACCCTGTCGGGTTCCTTTTCATCCTTGAGTAGATGCGTAATCATAACCCTCTCAATTATCTGACCTTTATCACCAAGAGTGGCCATAGCGTTCTTTGCTGCCTCTGCCACGACGACCTTGTAACTCTCGCCGGATATCATCACCTGCCATTCACCTGATTTTCGATAGTTTCCTGCCTCATCCTTCCATATAGGAAGACCCCATTTATCGAAGTGTCTGACGGTTGAGTCCACATGTCTTGCGACATCATAGACCATGTCCTGTCTTGCCAGACCACACTGGTCATTCGTCACATATTCAACAAATCTTTCCGGCATACGGGGATTCTCAGTTACCTTTCCATCCATTCCCATGTATGTATTAATGGCAGAAAGTCCCATGGCAACAGGACCACTTCTGTCAATGGCAGCCTTTTCTACAAGGGTTACCTTTAAACCCAGTGGCTTTGCCCAGTATGCAGCCTCTACTGCAGCGCCACAGCCGGCCATTCCTCCACCGAGTATCAATACATCAGTCTCCACAACTTCTGTTTTAAACTCTCTCATGGTCATTCCTCCCTTCCTATTTTTTCTTTGTTGGGAGATCTTTTACTCCCATTATGTCGGGTTCTCCGAGAAGTAAGTGATTGTTCAAATCTGCTGCCTTTGCCTCGGGAAATCCCTCGAATGGCTTTATTGAACCCTCCGGTGTCGTCCTGATGGCATACTTAAACCTCTTTATCCTCCCGTCCCTGAATGTGATTGTCCACATGATGTCCTCTGATCCTCTCAGGGGGGTTGAGGCAGCGCCAAGGGGCATAAAGTCTGCGTACCCCCTTACATCCATAGCCTGCTGTGGACATATCTTCACACAACAATAACACTCCCAGCAATAGGTAGGCTCCTGATTGTAGGCCTTCATTGTCTCTTTGTTCAAGACCATTAAATCGTTGGGGCAGATATGCATACATGCCGTCTTATCCTGCCCTTTGCAGCCGTCACACTTCTCCGTAATGACATAACTTGGCATAATTTTTTACCTCCTTCAAATAGTTTCTTCTTACCACTACTGGTCATACCGTATTTTGTTTACTCCTGCCGATTACCATTTACCCCCTTTACCACCTCCCTTCAGATTTTACTTTATCCTCCACCGTTTACCCCTGTTGCTTCAAGAACTCTTCCATAACGTCCACTTTCTTTTTCTCCACGATCAGATCAAATATCTTATCCTTTACCTCCCTGGGAAGAAGCTCGATACTTTTGGTCGTGGCACTGTCGAATTTTGCCGTAGGAAAAAGCGAAAGTATCTTATCCTTCTGTGCATCGTTGGCGTAGGCCCTTATCACTTTTAAGCCAGCCAGCATCTCCTCACACAGGTCTGCCAGACCGGCACTTCTAATTTTTTCATACCTCTCCTCATTTACCCAGATATTGATGGGATACTTCTCTTCAGTCATAACATCACCTCCTCAAAACATTAGTCGTATGTCATATGTCGTATGTCGAAAGTCGAAAGTCGAAAGTCGAAAGACATATGACGTATGACGACGTATTAAGCGCTCAATGGTGGAATCGTGAAAACAGGCGTTCTCTTTTTCAGATACTCATCTGTAACAAAGGGAGAACCAAAACCATATTTTTCAGCACATTCCATCACCAGATCAAAGACCTCGGGCCTGAATATCAAACGCGGCGGCTTTACCCCGTCATCCACAATGCTCCTGATGAGGGTGCCGCTAAATTTCTGCCACTCCTTCCTGTGGTTGCAGAGACCCTCCGAGGCGACTTCCCCACAGTGGGGGCAGTACAACCAGTCCATGGAATAGACGGAAGCAATACTCAGCTCATTCTTTATGCTTTCGAGCAGGTAGTGAGCATCGTACGTACCATAGTATGTTCCAACCCCCGCGTGGTCCCGCCCGTACATGTGATGAGTGAGACCGAGATTGGTCCTCAGCATCGCATGGAATACCGCCTCCTTCGGTCCTGCATAACGCATATCCCAGAAGGTAAGGGAGGTCATGTGGTTATGATCCCCAAAATAACCGGCCTTCCTCAATTCATCCTGGGTCAGGATGATAGCCTCATCAATATAATCGCCCTTCCGTTTTTCCCCAATGATCGCATTAACCAGCACCCCGACTAAGGGTTTCTCAATGGGGAGTTCACCGTATGTCTGGAACCAGGCCCCCTTCATGAGCCATTCATGCCCTGTATGGGGCACGTTTCTCGTCTGATGGGCAACAACCCTTACCCAGCCCTTCTCTTTAAACCTCTTTCTCATCTCTAAGGGCGGTATAAAGTACTCCTCAAAGGGAGGATTGATCTTCGGCCTGCTGACGAGGGTGATTTTACCGCCGATGAATTTATCCTTATACTTATAAGTCCTTGCACAACCCGGATGCTTTTCATCGGTCGTCCCGTATATGGCCTGACACATCTCCTTCCTGTCGTAATCGAATATCTCCTCTACCTCGAAGATCGCCATGGGATTGTTATCGTAGGTGAGAAGCACACTCCCCTTTTCTCTTATCCCATAGTCGGATATTTCTCCTGCCGAGATATCAAAGACGATCGGAATACTCCAGACCACACCGTTCGCCAGTCTCATCTTCTTGCATACGGAATCTACATCGGCCTTACCCATAAAACCTTCGAGAGGTGTGAACCAACCGTAGGCAATGTTTATAACCTCATTTGCCATCTGGCTTCCAATGGGAACCGCTCTCATACCAGGCCCTTTAATCTTTTGGGCAGCTTCCTTTGGTTCTAAGATCCTTTCCACAATCTCTTTGCCGCCATATCCTATATTACTCATATTTTATCTCCTTTCCTCAACATTCTCACCATAATCCCTCGTCCCTGGATCCCTCAGGAAAATGAAGATGTTTTACACCTCCTCAATGGTAATGGCTCCCTTTTCACACACTTCCACGCATGTGTCACAGCCGATGCACTCATCCTCATTGACCGGATCTGATTTACCATCATCACCGATCACAAAGACCTCTACCGGGCAATTCTCAACACATGCACCATCTCCGTCACACTTTTCCTTATCAACCTTTACCACATACGCCATTTCCTCTTTCACCCCCTTATGTAATCTGTAATAAACCCCATCAGCTAAATTAAAAACTGCTTCTTCCCTTCCTTTCCTCCCTTCTCGATTATTTCTCTTTTCCCTCTCCCTATGCCGCTATCTCCTCTTTAACTGTAACAGCTATCTTATAAAGAACGGTGAGTATCAGAAAACCCATTGCCCAGACTCCGAGGGTAATTATTACCTCAGGTCCCGTGGGCGAATACTCAAATACCCTGCCCAAGGAAGAGGGGATAAACCCGGTGATCACGAGACCAAGTCCCTTCTCTATCCAGAGGGAGGCAAATACCGCCACACAGGCCACGGCCAGGATACCTTCCTTCCTCCGTGTGACAGGGTTAATCAGGAGGATGAGAGAGGCAATGGCAAGTATGGCAGAAGTCCACATCCATGGCACAAGCTTTTCATGCCCCTCCAGGCCGGCAAAGAGGTACTCGAATGGGTGCATGTGTTCCGGTATCTGACTGTAGAAGACGGTAAAGATCTCAAGCAGCACGAAAAATACACTGACCGCCATGGCATAGGTAACAATCCTGGCGAGATTCTGCATGGCCTCCTTCCCCGGATCAAATCTGGTAAACCTCCTTATAATAAAGCACATCAGGATGAGAAGGGCCGGCCCGGAAGCAAATGCCGAGGCCAGGAAGCGAGGGGCCATAATGGCAGTGAGCCAGAAACCCCTCCCCGGAAGACCGGCGTAAATAAAGGCGGTAACTGTATGGATACTAACGGCCAAGGGGATAGAGATATATATCAAAGGTTTCACCCAGGTAGGTGGTGGCACTGATTTGCGCTCAGAGGCTAATACAGTCCAGCCAATCACGATATTCAGGAGAAGGTAACCATTCAAAACAACCATATCCCAGAAGAGGATTGAACTGGGAGATGGGTAGAGCAATACATTAAACGCCCGTGCCGGCTGCCCGAGATCTACAATAATGAACGTCAGGCACATCGCCACACAGGCCACGGCCAGAAACTCCCCTAAGATGGTAATCCTCCCGAATGCCTTGTAGTTATGCAGATAATAGGGCAAAACCACCATCACCGCTGAAGCGGCAACACCCACCAGGAAGGTAAACTGGGCAATATAGAGACCCCAAGAAACATCCCTGCTCATTCCGGTTATCCCCAGGCCGTAAGTCAATTGCCTGAGGTAAAAATAAAATCCCCCTCCGATAATAATGAGCAGCAGAATAACCAATCCATAGTACTTCTTACTTCCAATGAGCGCCTTCTCTAACATAACCCCTCACACAAGATAGTAGATTTGTGGTCCTGTACCCAGCTCTGGCCTTCTTCGGATGGTGTGACTTGCACGGAGAACCTCTCTTACTTCCGCACCGGAGTCCTTCAGATTACCAAAAACCAATGCCTTTTCCTTACACGCTTCTACACACGCCGGGATAAGACCCTTGGCGATGCGCTCCCCACAAAAATCGCATTTTTCTACAACCCCCCTCATCCTCGTGGGAAAGTCCGGATTAATCTTCTTAATAAAAGGCCGGGGGTCCCTCCAGTTTAAACTCCTTGAGCCATACGGACATGCAGCCATACAGAATCTGCAGCCGATACACCGATGATAGTCCATCATGACAATCCCGTCTCTTCTCTTAAAGGTGGCCTTTGTGGGACAAACCCTTACACAGGGAGGGTTGTCACAGTGGTTGCACAATACAACAACGGGCTTATTACCTCTGGTGCTAAATTCCTGCTCCTGCTCGGGAAATACCTTCTTATAGGGCTCAGTCCATATCCACTTGACCTCATCCTTGGGATTGCCCAAATCGGGGACATTGTGGACACTGTGGCAGGCGGCGATACAGTCCCGGCATCCTTCCTTGCACTTGTTCACATTGACGGCCATGGCCCATCTTTTCCCCGTTAGAGCATCAGCTTCGGGTGAAGCTTCTACCAGATCACCTTTTAAAAGGACATCCATAAGAGGCCTGGCAGCAAAACCCAATATCCCAATGCCTCCTATCTTTAAGAATCCTCTTCTGTCGGTCTTCATGAGTTTCTCTCCTCCGGGACGACGTGGCAATTGAAGCAGGTAGGCGTCACCTCCACGTAGTTGTGACACTTATCGCAAAAATCAGCCTTGTTCAGATGACATTTCAGGCATGTCCTGGACAGATTCATATCATACTTCTTTCCATTAGAAGCCACATATACCCTGTTGCCCTCTCGAACAACGGTATTTCTCCATTCATTGAGTAACTGCATGTGATTGGTCCTCATGTACCCTGTGGACTCTACACACTGCTTCTCCTGGGTGACAATCTTGAGGTCAGGTATATACGCGGCCTTTCCTCCCACTACATTGTACCAGACAGGAAAGGTTATTAAAGACAGGAAGATAATTATTCCTGCCATGATCTTAGCTGTATCGTACATTCGCCTTTATTCTCCTTCTCTGCCTGTCTCCAGTCGCCTGTCTGCCTGTCTCCAGTTTCTATGACTGACGACTGACGACTGATTTTTACTTCCTGGTAGCGGTTCACCCCGAAGATTGATGGTTCTCTCTTTCTCACCTTTCATTATTAGTGCATTCGCCACCATCTCATGGATACCGGTAACGAGCACCCCCGGAGCCCAGTAGTCGCAGAGAGGAATAAGAGTAGCCCTGTCAATTGCACACATACAGGCAAGGCGGTTCACCCCGTATTTCTCCTGGACATATCTGACGGCGTTTCCCCTCGGGAACCCCCCACGTAACCTCATATCCAGGTTTTCGTCAGTGCCCAGGCCGGCCCCGCCCCCACAGCAGAATGTCTGTTCCCTGATGGTACCCTCCGGCATATCATAGAAATGGTTACACACATTCCGGATAACATACCGCGGTTCCTCAAATATCCCCATGGCCCTTGCGGGATTGCAGGAGTCATGGAAGGTCACAATCAGGTCATCATTTCTCCCGAGATCCAATCTCAATTTATTGTGCCTGATGAGATCGGCGGTAAATTCCATGATATGCACCATCTTCGTGGACTTTGCATTCTCAAACTTTGTGCCCGTAATAGGAGAGACCGGCTCCTCGAGAAAATCGGCCGGACCGTTCATTGTATCCATATACTGATGCATGACCCTCCACATGTGGCCACATTCCCCGCCGAGGATCCATTTTACCCCCAACCTCTTCGCCTCGGTGTAGATCTTGGCATTGAGCCTCTTAATCATCTCATGGGAGGTAAATAAACCGAAGTTTCCCCCCTCGGAGGCGTATGTGCTCCAGGTATAGTCAATGCCCAGTTCATGGAAGAGCATCATGTACCCCATGCAGGTGTAAGTACCCGGATCGCCAAAGTAATCACCAGAAGGCACGACAAAGAGGATCTCGGCGCCCTTTTTATTAAGTGGCACATCTATTCTGATACCCGTTACATTTTCTATATCATCCGCAAAAAATTCGAGGGTATCCTTGAATCCATGGGGCCGAATCCCCAGATGATTCCCTGTCCTGAAGCAATTCGCCACCGGCTCCATGGCCCAGTTGATACCCAAACCTAACAGATGGAGGAGTTCCCTGCCCATCATCGTGATCTCCGCGGTATCAATCCCGTAGGGGCAGAAGACCGAACAGCGGCGGCACTCGGTACACTGGTAAAAGTAGTAGAACCATTCTTTTATTACATCCTCAGTAAGTTCTCTTGCCCCGGCAAGCCTTCCTAAGAGCTTGCCTGCCGTGGTGAAATCATTACGATATACCGACCTGAGAAGTTCCGCCCTGAGGACCGGCATATTCTTGGGGTCTCCGGAACCGATGAAGAAATGGCACTTGTCGGCGCAGGCGCCGCATCTCACACAGATATCCATGAAGAGTTTAAAGGAACGGTACTTCTCAAGACGATCCTTGAATCCTTCCCTGATGATCTCCTTCCAGTTTTCCGGCAGTTTCCAGTCCTCATCGGTAGGTGACCATTCCCTCGGATTTGGCATATCAAGGATCTTAAGATTTTTGGCCTTTCCCGGAAAGCAATAGGTTCCCCGCTTGAATTCAACGGGGGTATCCATCCACCCCTTTCGCGGCGGCTTATGGACGACTCGCATGAATTCATCCGGTTCAGGGATGTTAGACAGCTCTGATGATGACGGCAGCTCTGATGATGACATCTCTACTCCTTTTCCACTGGTATTCCAGCCTCTTTCATTCTATCTCTAAATTCGTCCTCATATTCCTCGTACGTATGAACCTTCACAGGGTAATCCCATGGATTGATATGCCTTTTCACACGATTGTTATTCGCCAGATTCCTCGTAGGACTGAAGAAAACCCCTGTTAGGTGCATCAGCTTGCTGAAGGGAAAGTACACGAGCAGGACACTGACTAAAAACAGATGAATGTAAAAGGGAATCCCTATCCCAGTGGGAACAACAGGATGAAAACTGACCAATCCCATAACCAATTCCTTTACCTTCAAGAGATCCACCTTGAAAAAATGCCGCATCAGGAGACCGGACAGACCAACACCAATAATCAGAAACAATGGAAAGTAGTCAGCGGCAAGGGAGATGTAGCGGACCTGGGGGATAAAAACCCGCCTGAGGAAGAGGTAGGTTACAGAGACGAGCATGATTAAACCGCTTATGTAAAGAGCGGGTACTCCTATCTCGAAAACCCCGTCAATACCGGCAAAAAGCCCTACCAGGCGCGGCACCGGCTCGGTAAAAAACCTCAAGTGTCTGATGAGAATGACAAGAAACGACCAATGAAAGGCAAGTCCGGCCAGCCAGAGCCACTTGGCTCCACCGTATACGAGTCTGGGATCATTCCTCAATTCAACTTTTGTGTTTCTGAAGAGGGAGCGAAACAGAAGCACCTCCAGCGCCATCCTCACGATAACACCCATGGTGTTGTGCGGACTCTCAATATTGTTTGACTTGATCCACGGTAGGGATTTCTGCTGTCCGCAAGTTGTAGTTATTCGGAAGGGGACAGGCGATCTCGCCCATCTCAAGACACGACTAATAACCCCCACAATAAAGATCGCCAAAGCCGCATAGGGTATGATAACACCAAAGAGGACTTGTAGCTTTCCCATTTCTACACCCATAAAAACAACAAAAGTAAGTATCACCACCGCAAAGAGAGAAAACCATAAAGCCATTTGCCAAGACCTCACATTTGACAGGCGAGACGCCTGTCCTCTTGGTTATATAAAATCACCACCCATGGTAGGACAGGCGTCTCGCCTGTCATGACTGCCCGTGTCCAGCTCAGAAGCCTCCTCTGAAACATCACATATCAGATTTGCCCTTTTAAGCAAACTAAAGACCCTGTTTCTCACTTCATCTACCCTGATTTCATATATCTTCTCCCGACACTGCATATAGGTGTCGAAAGCAAGAAGGGCAAGTTCATCTATCCGGGAATCAAATTTCAGGAGATCCTCATAGAATCGTCTTTCGTGAATCTCGCCAGCCAACTCCTCCCTGATCACCTTCTTTAAAAAGTAGACAAACGCCACGGCCTCTGAGGGAGAAAAATCCTGGATTGCCCTGATTCTGATAATTCTGTCCAGGAAGGGAGATATTTTATCAGCATCTACCCCTTCAAGGAGCTCTCCATAGAGGGACTCTATCTCCCGCAGGATCGTATATCCCACCGGATTGGCAAAGCGGCTACCTTCCTGCTTGAAAAACTCTGCCGCATCGGGAGGATAAGTCTCTAAGATCATATCGCACCATCTTTTCAATATGACGGCTTTTTTCTGTATCAGGAGATTCTTCAACCCCATACCCTACAACTTGCAACTTAAATGTCGAGATCAATCTCCGGCCCCCGGGCCAGGGTATTTCTGACAATACAGTTCTGCCCTGCTCTCAACACAGCGGAAGAGCGCGGCCCCGAATCCTGGGGGAGAGAAATATCTCCCACAATATTGGAGATTCTTTTCCTGTTTCCCTCATCGGCAATTTGAAAGGTCAAATTCAATTCCATTCCCTCGTAAGGGATCTTAGATGTCTGACAGTACCTGACGATGTGAGCGCCAACACACGATCCGAGGGATGCCACGAGAATCTCCGCCGGCGAAGGACCCTGATCAGCGCCACCGGCATCTTCTCCCATATCCACAAGAAACCGATGACCACGAACACTGACCGAAAAACAGAGCCCACTTTCATGTTTTATAGAAATGAGATCCATAACTTCCCTTTGGAATTTATACGCACCCTGTAGGCTTGGAAAGTCCCGCCAGTTTACAGGCGCCTTTTGCCGGCCCTGAAGGAAACATTTCGTATATATACTTCAGGCTAAAGCCACAATCCTTACACAGCTTTCTGATCATGGGAGCAATGCCATACTGGGTATAGTAGTCCCTGATGTAATCTATAAGCTTCCAATGGTCTGCGGTAAGTTCCCCTTCGATACCTTCTATGCCGGCGTAACCCTGCGCAAAATCCCTACTCCATTTATCAAGCTCCTGAAGGAAACCATCCTCATCAACCTCGTAAGCCTTTCCTCCAATTTCTAACTGCGGCATGTCTTTACTACCTCCTTCTTTTTATTTTTTGCTGATTTCACTAATACAAAACTTATAGGGTCTGGCGAGAACAAGCAGCCGGCCTTTCCGAATTGCCTGTGACAACCGGGACATTGTTTACTACGGTGGATCGCCCTACCCAAGACAACCTATCCTCCCTATCTTTATAAAAAAGGGCATGATCAAATAAGGACCTGGCCCATCCCTTCGCCCCCGAGGCGTGGAGGTGAGAATATGTGGCTAGGACATTCTTATAGCACAGACCATCCCTTCTTCCATTGATACCATATCCCCGCCTGACATTAAGAGCTAAAGTAAGCCCCTCCTCCTTCCCATCGAGGATGTGAGAGTAATGAAATTCATGACCGTGCAGGATTTCTCCTGTCGGAAAATAAGGATTGGGCTGATCAACCTCGAGGATTGTGTACCCATGGCCCTGCGGTATTCTGTCCAGAACAAAATCCAAAGGGAAAACCCCCACCATGGGAAACGTCCTCTCCCCCACAATCAGCTTTTCCCCCAGATACATCAGCCCGCCGCACTCTGCATAAACGGGAAGTCCTCTCTCCACAGCCTCATGGAGAGACCTCCGGAAACCGGCGTTAGCAGCTAAAGACCCGGCATGGGTCTCAGGAAACCCCCCTCCAATGTAAAGGGCATCTACGGGAGGAAGTTCCTCATCATGAAGGGCGCTGCACTCTACCAGAGACGCCCCCAGTCTTACGAGGGCTTCCAGGTTATCCGGATAGTAGAACCAGAAGGCAGAATCCCTGATGAAACCGATCCGCGGCTGTCCCGATGGCCAGCCGGACCAGACCTTTTCCTCCCCCTTCAGGTCAGGAAGGTCCAGGGGAGGAGACCCCTCAGCAATCTCCCACAATCTATCTATGTCAATATATCTGGCTGCGATTCGGGCAGCTTCATCTATGGCCCGGGAAGCTCCCGGGTGTTCCGGAGGTGGCACCAGCCCCATATGTCTTTCCGGAAAGGCTCCCCCGGCTATCCTGGGAACGGCCCCTAATACAGGCACTCCACAACTATCTTCTATGGCAGAACGCACAATCGTCTCGTGGCGTGTCCCCCCGATCCGATTCAGAATAACGCCTTTTATGGCAACCTCCGGATCGAAATGTTGACAGCCGAGGAGCATGGCGGCTGCGGTGCGTGTCGTCATAGAGCAGTCCATAATTAAAATTACCGGCATCTGGAGCATCTTGGCAAGCTCCGCCGTGCTGTAACTTCCCTCCCGGTTCATCCCATCGAAAAGACCTCTGTTACCCTCCACCAGGGCGCCATCTGTCTGCTGCACACGGGTTAAAAAGGAAGAGAGGACCCCTTCCCTTTCCATCAGGAAGACATCCAGATTGTAACAGGGGCGACCGGTAACCATCCCAAGCCAGGCGGCATCTATATAATCGGGACCCTTTTTAAAAGGAGCTATTCTCTTCCCCCTATGGCGAAGGCAAGCCCCCACGCCTACCGTCAAAAAGGTCTTACCTGAGTTCCCCCGCAAGGCGGAGAAGACCACCCTTGGACAGACAATAACCATCTTCTACTCTTCTTCCCTGGCCTCTGCCCCGTGTTGCACACCTGCGCCCTTAAGACCGATCATTGTAGTAGAGCCACTTGACCAGTACTCAAGGATACCTTCAGCTACCATCTCATTGACAATCTTCTTTACTTCCCTCGGTTTTCTGTCAGGAAAGATATGATTGAAGTCACTCAAATAGAACTTCGTTTTTGCCTTCTTTCCCTTCAGTGTCTCGACGATAAGCTGCTTATCCTCTTCTATGCCCATCTCTTCTCTCCTTATAAAACTTTCCTCTTTTCTTTAAAATTTAAACTGTGTGCTGGTACGCCAGGTTGTGTAGGCAAAACGGTAATCGTCAATAAGATGCTCTGTAAACGGCAACCCCGTCTTCTCAAAGAACCTCTCCCAGCCGATCCTCTGAGCCCAATTACCGAGACGTTCATATTTCTTTGCATCTTCCATATAGGTATAGAGGATTTTTTTGATTGCCTCGACCGTCTGCGGCCAGCGGGGGGGCTCATTGGGAAGGAAGGGAACCACAACCTTGGAAAACATCGGGGGACTTATCCTGTTCGAAAGTTTACCCCCCACCAAAAGGGCGATACCACTTCCCACTTCATCCGCTAAGGGCATACAGGGACACATCGTATAACAATTACCGCAGAACATACACCTCTCATTCTTAACCTCAACACTCTTTTTGCCGTCCACCGTAGTCGGCTTGATGGCTCCCGTAGGACACGCAGCAATGGCTAAAGGAATCTCGCACATATTTCCCAGATTCTCATGGTCAATCATGGGAGGCATGCGGTGAATACCCAAAATGGCAATATCAGAACAGTGGACAGCGCCGCACATATTGAGGCAACAGGCCAGTGATATCCGGACCTGAGCAGGAAATCTCATCTTCTGAAAGTCGTCGTATAATTCATCCATCACAGCCTTTACCACACCCGAGGCATCTGTAGCCGGAGTATGGCAGTGGATCCACCCCTGGGTGTGAACAATGTTGGTGAGACCGGCGCCGGTGCCACCACGGGGAAACTTATGCGAGCCACCGGCAAATTTCCTCTTCTCAAGGTCTTCCATCAGGGGCTTCAATTTTGCCTCGGCATCAACCATAAACTCGATGTTATTACGGGTAGTCCATCTTACGTGCCCATCACAGTGTTTATCGGCAATATCGCATATCTCACGGATATGCTGGACACCCATCAGCCGCGCGCCGCCCACCCTTACCGTGTAGACCTTCTCACCCGTCTCGGAAACATGCACAAGCACACCTGGTTCCAGGATGTCATGGTACAACCACCTTCCAAAATTCCTCTTGATTACGGGGGGCAAAAAATCTTCATAGTTTCGCGGGCCGATATCGGTGATTCTATCCTTCATCGGATCACTTGGATTATAAGCCATTTTTAAGACCTCCTATTTCTGGTGTTTTTTCCTGTATTCTTTAATATCCCGCTCCCATCCCCCGGCAACGTCCTCTTCCTTCCAGAAGATGTAAGGGTTAGATCTTGGTTCCTTAATTGATCGAGGATCTGCCTTTAACCCACAAACCTCCATAAGTTTCCCGAGACCCTCTCTCTGCATCATTTCACCGAGGCGCTCACGGTTTTTCCCCCCTTCAGACCACCAATCCCATACATTTTCAATCAACTCCTTGAGCTCATCGTACGGTTCCTCGATCTTCATAAACGGAACAACTAATGTGGAAAGCTGGGCGCCTTCTAAGATTGGGGCCTTGGCGCCAAATAGGATAGATGCTCCGGTATCCTCTCCAATCCTCAGGGCCCTGGGCATCGTATTGATACAGTGCATACACCGAATGCACTCCTTATTATTGATCTTGAGATTTTTCCCATCCCAGGCCATGCAATGAGTGGGGCAGAGATGAATCACCTCTTTCTCAATATCGAAAGGTCCCCAGTTCCGACCGGCATGGGCTCCGGCATTAGGCTTGAAGTCGCCTCCTACATACGCCCTCACCGCTTCCTGGTCAATGCGGATGTCATCCCGCCAGGTGCCGATAACCGACATGTCCGCCCTGGCGATAGAGGCCACACAGCCGTTGGGACAACCATCAAACTTAAACTTGAATTTATACGGAAATGCGGGTCTGTGTAACTCGTCCTGATATTCCATGGTAAAGGAATGACACAGATGCTGGGTATCGTAGCAGGCAAACTCACAGCGGGCCTTTCCTATACAGCAATTCGGTGTCCTGAGATTGGAGCCTGAACCGCCGAGATCCTGTTTGAGGTCATGGGTAAGCTCCCAGAATATCTCTTCTAACTGCGGTGTGGTTGTCCCCAGTAAGATCATATCCCCGGTGGAACCATGCATGTTGGTGAGGCCGCTACCCCGTCTCTCCCACAAATCACATATTTTTCTTAAGTGCTCCGTGGTATAAAAATAACTGGAAGGTTGATTTACGCGCATGGTATGAAAATCTCGCACCGCCGGAAATTGTTCGGGCTGGTCACAATACCTGCCAATAACACCGCCACCATACCCGAAGACACCTACGATACCGCCATGTTTCCAGTGCCCTACCTTATCTTCGTAGGAGAGCTCCATAAGACTGAGGAGATCATCACAAGCCTCCCGCGGTGTTTGCAAATCAACTTTCGTTTTTTCTCTTGCAGCGGCCTCCTGTTTCATATCAGAGACAAAACTCGGCCACCTTCCCTTCTCTAACTCATCAAGCATAGGAGTCTTACGCTTTGCCATCAAAATACCTCCATTCTTAAGTGATTTAATACTCTTAGGAATTTCCCTTTTATAACTTTAGGCACCTTAAACTTTAGATCACTTTAGGCACTTA
Organism: Syntrophales bacterium; assembly: GCA_030018935.1. Classification (NCBI taxonomy): domain Bacteria; kingdom Pseudomonadati; phylum Thermodesulfobacteriota; class Syntrophia; order Syntrophales; species Syntrophales bacterium. The sequence continues at coordinate 36,536 of JASEGZ010000002.1, read as the reverse complement.
ACTTGAAATCCCCGATCTTCTGGACTGTTGCTCTGTTCACCCCCTCCCCAAGAACCTCAAAATCAGTCAAACCCGCAGGCTAACTATAACAATATCTCCCGTCTGTCAAGCTCTTATTAAAATATCTCTCGTCATACGTCTTATGTTTTACGACTTACGACTTACGACTTACGACATACGACTTGTTTTTAGCGGAAACTATTCCTGGAATGCTCTCAGTTCCTCCAAAAGTTCGGGGGATACCTCATACCCATACTCTATCGCCCTGTCACAATGATGGATCGCCTTCTTGAATTCTCCCTTCTCGAAATAGGCAACAGCGAGGTTGTTATGGGCAACCGCAAAATTTGGTGCAATTCCAATGGCCTTTTCATTGTTTTCAATACACTCTTCAATCTTTCCCTGACAAAAATAGGCGCTCCCCAGGGAGCTGAAGGCCTGAACGAACACAGGGTCTTTTTTAACCGCCTTCTTGAGCATATCAATCGCCTTTTCAACCTCCCCCATCTGCAGATAGGCAAAGCCTATATTGCCATAGGGAATAGCAAAATCCGACCTGAACTCTATGACTTTCCTGCAGATGTCAATCCCCTTTTCCAGATCTCCCCTCTGGAAGTATATCCCACTCAGGTTGATGTATGCCTCTGCCAGGCGCGGACTCTCTACTATCGCCTCTTCAAACTCGGATATTGCCTCATCCCACTTATGCTGCTTTATAAGCGCAATCCCCAAGTTGTAATGGGTAAGTGCACATCCCGGGTCATCTCCCGATCTCTGCTTCAGTTCCCTGATGTACTCTTCAGTGGACACCTCTTCCTTCATAACTCACCATTTTTCAATATCTTTCCGTACCAGCAGGAAAACTCGTACATCCCCCTGTAGCGGTCGTTGTTGCCAATAATTCCTACGCAGATTTCCCACGCCCCTTGACCGTAAGCATTACTGTACTCTTCTTGACGGCATGTTTGTAGAAACTTCCTTACCAGCGCCGAAGCTGTCTCCCTTTGTCCGGCCATCCTGATGTCAATGGGGTCATTCGGCATAAGGAAAGGGTCCCAGCTCTCGTATCCCTTATCGAGGATCCTCTTCCGGCTTCTTGCCGACATGCTCTCAAAGATAGCCTTCTTCCTCTTTTCCTCTTCAGGGGTAAGTTCAGACACTTAAAAATGTCACCCTTCCTATGTCAGGGCATAGCCTTGTTGTTAGAATACCTTTGCACGAAGATCCTTACCCGCAAGGGGGTTGTAGAGTTTCATAATGGCTACCTTCATAACATCTAAGGTCTTCATATCCAGGATAAAATTCATCAGGATATTCTCCGCCTGCTCGGGAATTACGCAGGCGTTGGAAGAATCGAAGGCCAATTCCGGGAAACCCTTGACGAGTTTCTTCTGTTCCTTGCCGGTAAGACCAACCTGAACCGCCTTTTTACCGTCAATTTCCTTAATTTCGCCGGCCAATCCGGCGCCTTGAATCTTTTTGAGTTTCTCATCATCGAGGAAGACGTTAATGTAATAATCTGCCATCTAAGGTACCTCCTGTTTGTAAAATTAATCCTAACACCCTACGGAAACTTCATCATCTTCTTTGATAATTTTTAATGCCCCGGTTTCACAGACTACCACACAATTTTCACATCCAACACATTCTCTATCGCCAATAGCCGGTGAACATCCATCCCTTCTTTTAATCAACACATCATTGGGGCATACCTCTGCGCATAACCCACAACAATTACACATCGCCTCGTCTATCTGGATACGGAACATGGGGCATTACCCGGCAGATACTTTCCCTCACTAACTCAGGCCGTGAGAAAAACCTCCCCATACGAAGCAAAAACTATACCAGAAAAATATATGGATGGGAGGAGAAACTTCCCCCGTACCCAAGGCAGGGCTTTCCGGATATATCCAAGTCAGGATCATTTACACTATAGAACAAAAAATCCTGGGGAAAACAGGCCTAAATGGGAAGAAAAAGTAACACCATTTAACGTCCATTTTCCTTGAAAATGGAAAATTTCTCTGTTCTTTTAAGGAGATTAAGTTATGTTTAAGAAATGTTACGAGAAGGTAACGTAAAAGGTTTATCCTTAATATTTAAGTAAGGTCAAGAGGTGGCACTCTCAACAATTTGGTGTTCTTTCATTTTTTCCCAGAGAGTCTTGCGACTTATCCCTAAAAGTTCTGCCGCCTTACTCTTTCGGCCCTGCGCCTCCTCAAGTATCTTCCTGAGATGCTCCTTTTCCACGGCCTTTAAAACTTCATCGAGGGTTTCAACCCGGCGATCAAGATACTTCTTTTTCTTCAAGCAAATCTCCCGAATGTCCTTAGTAAGATCGGCGATCTGTATCTTCTCTGTCCGACAGAAAGCTACCGCCCTCTCCACAACATTTCTCAACTCCCGAACGTTCCCGGGCCATTCGTATTGTTCAAGCAGATCCAGAGCGCCTTCCGTGAACCCAAGGATATTTTTGGCAGTCTTCATCTTAAACTCATGCAAAAAATATTTGGCGAGAAGAGGGATATCTTCCTTACGTTCACGGAGAGAGGGGAGTTGGATCTTAATTGTGTTCAAACGATAGTACATATCCTCTCGAAGACGTTCGCTCTTTACTGTCTGGATGTCGTATCTTGTGGCGCTGATTATCCTTACATCCACATGGATGGTTTTGGAACCGCCGACTCTCTCAAATTCTCTTTCCTGAAGGACACGTAGAAGTTTGACCTGGACGGCAGGCGATATGTCACCGATTTCATCCAGAAAGAGTGTCCCCTGATCTGCCAGTTCAAATCGGCCAGGTTTTCTTCGGATGGCGCCGGTAAAGGCCCCTCTTTCATGGCCAAAGAGCTCTGACTCGAGGATTGTCTCCGACAGGGCAGCACAGCTTACCTTAATGAACGGACCACTTTTGCGACGGCTGTTATAATGAATAGCGTTAGCAACCAACTCTTTTCCTGTACCACTCTCACCTTGAATCAAAACGGTAGTGTCTGTTTCCGCTACTATCTGGATACGTTCGTAGATATCCTGCATCTTATGGCTTTTACCTATAAGGTTGCCAAAATGGTATTTTTCCTCCACTTGTTGACGGAGATAGATATTCTCATCTTTCAAACACTGAAAAATGTTGATATTCCGGATCTTCAAAACCAGTTCATCAAGAGAAAAGGGTTTGGTAATAAAGTCGTGTGCCCCCAACTTCATAGCCTCTACAGCCTTCTCTACCGTGCCATAAGCGGTAATCATAACTACCATGGTTTCCGGGGAGAGGCTTTTTATCTCTTTAAGTATATTTATCCCCGATATGTCCGGCAGAACCATGTCAACTATTACCATGTCAAAGGATTCCCCTTGAAATATCGCAAGTCCTTTTTGGCCGGACTCCGCCACCTCAACCTTATATCCCGCTTTGGCCAGGGCATCGGAGACGGTCACCAGTAAGATAGGTTCATCATCTATAAGCAAAATCCTTCCCTTCTCCATACCAGATAGGCCTCCTTAAGAAGACGATTGCTGAACTTTCTCCTCCAGATAATCGAGGGGTAAAAGAATGGTAAATTCGCTTCCCATACCTTTTTCGCTTTCCACCTCGATCTTACCACCGTGGTCATGAATGATACCGTAACTGACGGAAAGGCCAAGCCCGGTTCCCTGTCCCGGATCTTTTGTGCTGAAAAAGGGATCAAATATCCGGTCCAGGTTCTCTTCCGGGATTCCGCATCCATTATCCCTTATCGCAATCTTTACTCTCCCGTTTTCCTGGGCGGTTTTAATCCAGAGATCCCCCCCCTCCGGCATAGCCTGGATGGCATTTAAGATAAGATTCACAAAGACCTGGAGCAACTGATGGGGATCCACCATGATTCTGGAAAGACTTTGATCAAGGTCTCTATGGAGGGAGATGTTATTTGAAGAAAGTTGATGGGAAGTTACCTCCAGTGTCCGGTTCATCAAGGCATTAATATCCGTGGGCTCGAGCTGAAAACTCCTCTGCTTACCGAAATTCAAAAGTTGCTTGACGGTTCTTCGTATCCGTTCCAGGCCCGAATGGATAAGATCAAGGTATTTGGCCCTCATCTGTTCATCCTGGAAGTTTTGTCTGAGGGTTTCAAGGCAGGTAAGGACACCTCCCAGGGGATTATTGATTTCATGGGCCAGGCCAGCCGCCAGCTTCCCCATAGCTGCCATCTTCTCCGTTTGAAGCATGTGGGCATGGGTACGCTCGATCTCTTTTCTTGCCTGATTGAGGCTATCCATCATGGAATTGAAGGCCTGACTAAGAAAACCTATTTCATTCCTGTGGCTGATGGTAGAACGGATGGATAGATTTCCCCTGCTCACCTCTCTCAGGTCATCGGTTAATTTCAGGATAGGTTTGATAATATTCAGGATTAAGGCGTGGACAACGATGAAATTAAGGGCTATCAACCCAACAGATATGAGGATCATCTCTTTATACCGTTTAACCAGGTACCGTTCAAACAGCCTGCTCTGCAGACTCTCCAGAGAGAATCCAATTCTCAGAGTGCCCAGTTTCTCAAATCGTCCGGTCAGGGGGGTAGAAACTTCTATAATCTCATCGGTACCTTTGTACCTCCGGATGATTGTTTTATCAACGGCGGCAGATTGTAAAGAAATCCTGTCCGGATAATTTCTCCTGTATCTCTGTAAATGACTCTCTCTTATTATCTTACCCGATATATCGGTAACGATAACATACCCGATTTTCAAGTTTTTGTTAGCCATTATACGGGCAATATAGTTATCAAGTAAACTTTCCCCCTGCACCGGATCCAACTCTTTAGAAGAGATCAAGGCATTAGTAATAGGAATAGCAAACACCTCTGCCAGCTCCTTCTTCTGCCGTTCTGAATCTTCTGTAGTTAAACGATACTCTCGATAAATAGAAAAAGCTATGATCAACATCATCATTAAAATGAGAAAACCGGAGATGAGGTAGAATTTCGTCTTCAGATTCCACCCTTTTTTTTGAAAAGTAAAAAAGGAAGAAAAGAAAGGCATATGACATTCTCTCAAAAAGGGAATCAGTGATTAGGGCGTTCAAAACTATATCGGACGAGTATCCCCTAATGATAATCGTGTGTTCCCAATACCACTTTGATATTCGTTTTGTTCTCTATGATCTTAGCTGCTTCCTCGGCACTGACGTAGGGGCATGCCGGTTTGGCGGTTGCCAGACATGAGCTAAGGTAAATAACATCCGGTTTAATTTCGGATAATCTCATAGCCATACCTATGTTCGGCACAATGGTGCGCCCAGGACATTCACACCGGATAAAGGCTATCACCTGCGAGGGCTCATCGAAATTACCTTCCCCGAGCGCTGCCGCCTTCAGGCATCGCCATTCACCGGGGCAACCGTAACCACTGTCCATATAGGCGCTGCAACCGACAACAATAACTTTCTTCATCGAAACCTCCTGGTAAAACTCTTACTTTAGTTTGGGTCCTAACCACTCCAGCACAAACGAAGTTCTCAGGTTTTAGCGTTAGCTGTTTGTGCTCTTATTGTGCGAAGTGACTATTGGGGATAGCGGTAAGGCTTTTTCTTAGCACAATTGGCTAAGTATTGCAAAAATAATTACAAAGTTTATATCTCTAAAAGCTACCGTCATTTCAGGTAGGCTTGAGAGGGGCAAAGGCACAATGCTTAGCAGTCTAATCAGGAAGTTAAGCAGTAAATGGCAAGACGTGGGGACAGATTTCAAATCTGTCCCCAATATGTGCCCTTGCCCCTATTAACCTGAGTAGTTACAAAAAATATTTGACCTTCGTTTTGATATTCACTTTAAAATTTCAGGTGGCATTAACTCAAAAGGACTGATATAGATTAAGCAAAGGAAAGTGACGTTTTGTTCCCCCGAAATTTTTCCAAACCTTATCCTTCTGGACCAGATTATGATAAGAGAGTGGAAGAAAAATTCAACAACAACTTTGCCCGGTTTGTTACCGCTATTTTTCATCTTAGCCATGGCGACGATCCATATAACCGGGAAACAGGTCCTGGCGGCAGACCAGAATGATGCGCACTTTCTGTCCCTAAGAAGGACAATGGTTTACGAGCAGATTATCCAGAGAGGTATTGAAGATCGAAACGTAATCCAGGCCATGATGCATGTCCCCCGCCACCATTTCGTACCGAAAAGGTACATCTCCTCAGCCTACAATGATACACCATTACCCATTGGACATGGACAGACAATTTCCCAGCCATACATCGTGGCGTACATGACAGAAGTCCTGAACCTGAAGAAGGAAAATACAGTTCTTGAAGTCGGAACGGGATCGGGCTACCAGGCTGCCATTCTCTCCCCCTTAGTCAACAAAGTATATACCATTGAGATCATCCCGGAACTGGCCAGGGTGGCAGCGACTCACCTGAAAAAACCGGGCTACAACAATATCGAATGCGCAACGGGCGATGGCTATTACGGTTGGGCCGACCGTGCCCCTTTCGATGCCATCATTGTCACCGCCGCGGCCGGTCATATCCCGCCACCCCTGCTCAAACAACTTAAAAATGGCGGTCGCCTGGTCATCCCTGTGGGGGGCGCCTTTATGGTTCAGAATCTCGTCCTGGTCGTGAAGGATAACGAGGGGAAGATTACCACCCAGAATCTACTGCCGGTCCGTTTCGTCCCCTTAACCGGCAAGCATGATTGACTATGGTATCCCACCCCTCATTAAGGCGCATCCAGAGTTCGATCTTCCTTATCTCCTCTGTCCTGATCGCCTATCAGATCCTCCTGGTTAAACTACTTTCAATCCAGTACTGGTACCATTTCTCCTATTTAATCATCAGCATTGCCCTGTTAGGGTTTGGAACGAGCGGCACTTTTGTCTTTATTTTTAAAGGGTGGTTAAAAAATCACCTTTCCGTGGTTCTCTTTACCCTGCCCCTTCTCCTGACATCCGCGATATGGGCAAATATCTACCTTCTACGGACAATCGAATTCAACCCCCTGATGATCATCTGGCTCAGGCACGAAATCTTAAATCTCCTCTATCTCTGTCTTTCCATCTTCATCCCCTTTTTCCTCGGCGCCCTCTATATTGGCCTCAATTTTTCAGTTTTTGCGGATCATGCTTACAGGATCTATTTTGTCAATTTAACCGGTTCCGGACTGGGGAGTCTTATCGTCTTATTGACCGTTCTCCGTCTTGGTCCCCACGAAATTATCCTTATTATCTCGATGATCACGGTCGGTACAAGCCTGATCATGAGTAACAGCCGAATCCGGAAACTGGTGAGCGGCATTATTATGGCATCCGCGGTACTGCTCTATTTCCTCCTCTTACGTCATACGCCTCTCGAAATGAGTAAATTTAAAGACCTCTCCCAGGCCGCCAATCTCACGGGAGCGAAAAAAGAAAGGGAAATATTTGGACCCCTTGGGCTGGTGACAGTTCTGGATAGTCCGGCCTTCCATTACCTGCCTGACCTGAGTCTGAACTGTCCCTGCCCGTTACCACGTCAGAAGGGTCTCTTTCTCGACGGTAACACCGTCGGCGCAATTAACCGGTTTAACGGCAATTTAGAGGATATGTGTTTCCTGGACTACCGTACCAGCTCACTCGCCTATAAAATCCTCCCTCACCCGGAGGTTTTGATTATAGGCGGGGGTTCAGGGACAGAGATACTCAATGCCAGGCGCCACCTGGCGCGAACCGTCTCCGTCGTGGAGATGAACGGAGATATTGTCGCCCTGATGAGGGGACATTACCGGAGCTTCGGTGGAGACATCTATCATCCCGGATTTTCCCGTGTCTTTATCGAGGAAGGCAGGGGATACCTGGAAAGAACAAAACAGTCATTTGATCTGATCCAGATCAGTCTGTTGGAATCTATGAGCTCGGCTTCGGCAGGCGTCTATTCCCTCAACGAGAATTATCTCTTTACCACGGAGGCGCTGGAGACCTGTCTCAAGCGTCTCAAGCCGGAGGGGATATTGAGCATCTCCCGGTGGATCAAAAATCCCCCGCGGGACAATATCAAACTCCTGGCCATGGCCATAGAGGCCATTGAGGCCCACGGGAAAAGCGCACCTTCCCGCTCAATTATCATGGTCAGAAGCTGGCAGACAGCAACAATCCTGATCAAAAACGGAAACTTTCATCATGAGGAGATTGAAGCCGTCAAATCCTTCTGTAAAAGCCGCCTTTTCGATCTCTGCTACTACCCGGGGGTAAAGAAAGAAGAAACAAATATTTTCAACAAGTTAGAGAAAAGTTCGTTCTACCTTGCCGCGGTCCAACTTCTCTCACCCGCTGCAAGGGAACAGTTTTACAGAGAATATCCCTTCTATGTTCGGCCTGCTACGGACGACAGGCCCTTCTTTTCTCACTTCTTCAAGATTGAGATGCTGAAGCGATACCTTGGCGCATTCGGCCGCCAGTGGATTCCCTTTATGGATTGGGGCTATATCCTGGTCTTCATCACGGCGGCCATCCTCTTTCTTCTCGGTATGATCTTCATCCTGGCCCCCATTCGTCTCATACGCCACCCTTCCGGAGGTCTTGTGCCTGTTTTTACCTATTTTGGCGCCCTGGGGATGGCCTACATGTTTCTCGAAATGTCTATCCTGCAGCAATTCATCCGCTATCTCTACGACCCTGTCTTTTCGGCAAGTGTTGTTATCGGTTCATTTCTTGTATATTCAGGGATCGGGAGTCTGCTTGCCGGGAGAATCGGCAAAGTAACATCAAGGCATATCTGGGGGTGTATATCCTGTATTGGTGTCATGGTAATCGTTTTCTCGACTTTTGACTGGTGGTTGCAAGACGTCCTGGCCGGCCTGTCCTTATGGATACGGATGTTTGTTTGCAGTTTACTCATTGGCCCACTTGCCATACCCATGGGCATCCCCTTCCCCTCTGGCCTCAGTGAATTAAGGAAAAGGGGGGAAGAGATCATCCCCTGGGCCTGGGGTATAAACGGCTTTTTCTCCGTAATGGGAAGTTCGGCAACGGTATTGGTCGCCATAGGGTGGGGCTTCAGATCCGTGCTGTTTGCTGCCCTGGCGTTTTATCTCCTGTCAGCGGTCATGTTCATTCGTCTTAAGTAGGGGGAGGTGTAAAACTTGTCCCTACTGCCCAATAGAGGATTTACCCCTGGCGCTCCCAACCAAACTCTTCAGCGTCGTCAGATTCTGAACATCTTCTTTTAAATCTTTTCCCTTGGGGGTTTCCAGCAGCATCGGCAAACCTTGAAAACGGGAATCGTTTAAAAGAAGGCGAAAGGCTTCTCGTCCCAACTGGCCCTGGCCGATGTGCTCGTGCCTGTCCAGGCGACTCCCCAATCCTCCCCGGGAGTCATTGAGGTGTATCGCCTTAATCTGTTTGATCCCGATCAATCCATCGAATTGGGCAAAAGTTTTCTCGAATGTCTCGGGAGTACGGAGGTCGTAGCCAGCCGCAAAGGCATGGCAGGTATCAAAACATACCCCCAGGCGCTCGGGATAATGACTGTTTTTCATTATTTCCGCCAAATGTTCAAAACGAAACCCAAGCGTAGAGCCCTGGCCGGCGGTAACTTCCAGTAACACCATAACTTTCGATTCTTTTGTCCCCTCGCAGATCCTGTCGAGAGCCCGGCTGATGCGGGCAAGACCCACGGTTTCACCGGCCCCCACATGGGCGCCAGGGTGGGTAACCAGGTATGGGATACATAACAGGGCGCATCTTTCTATCTCACCAATAAAACTTGCCACCGATTTCTGCCACAGCTCTTCGTCGGGGGAGGCCAGGTTAATCAGGTATGAGGTATGACCCAGAACAAACATGTCCGATGCCTTCCGGAATTCTTTAAAATTTTCTGTTTCCCCGGTGGTCAGGGGCCTCGCCTGCCACTGGTTATTACTTTTGGTAAAGATTTGAATAGCCTGGCAACCGATAGATAGTCCCCGCAGGATGCTTTTCTCAATCCCTCCGGCAATGGACATGTGCGCTCCCAATCTCATCGTCATTATACCTGCCCGCCCCAAGTTTTTACAGGGTGATGGAAAAGCATCAATACCTCGGTTACCCTTAACAAAGCTCCACGAAAATACTTTTTTATATTACCAGATGCAAGATGTTTGAACAATATGTCCAGGGCAAAACTCCGGTAACAATCTATAGTTGTAAATGAATTAAGGGGGAAGTATAATATTACAGTTCCTTAATTTGATCAGAGGGAAAGTGGTTGGCTGGTTAGAGGATAGAAGAGTTTAAAAGGTCAAAATCAGAAAGGGGGAAAAATGGAAAAGGCGGATGTATTGATCATTGGTGGCAGTGCTGCCGGTCTCGTTGCCGGTATAACTGCGAGGAGGCACTACCGGGAGGCTAAGATTACCATCGTCCGAAGGGAAAAGAGGGGACAGGTTCTGGTTCCGTGCGGCATCCCCTATATCTTCGGCACCCTCGGAACACCGGAGAAAAATATAATTCCTGAAGAACTGATCACCCGGAATAACCTCGATCTGATAGTTGACGAGATAACCAGTATAGATCCGGAGTCAAGGAATGTTACCACCTCAGGGGGTAAGTCCCTCGGATACGAAAAGCTGGTACTGGCTACCGGGTCAATGCCCGTTGTTCCTCCCGTACAGGGGGCGGATTTGAAAAATGTCTTCTGCGCCCAAAAGGATTTAGATTATCTCAATGGGTTGCTAAAGACGTTAAATGGTGTGAAGGATGCGGCCATTATCGGTGGGGGGTTCATCGGTCTTGAGTTTGCCGATGAATTCAGGAAGAGGGGATTGAATGTAACCGTGGTGGAAGTTTTACCCCATTGTCTTCAGCTTGTCTTCGATGAAGAGTTCTGTATCCTGACAGAAAAAAAATTAAGGGAGAGGGGGGTTGAGATCAGGACAGATACGCGGGTAGAGGCTATCTTAGGGAAGGAAAAGGCTGAGGGTTTACAGCTTGCGGGAAAAGAACAGATAAGAGCGGATCTTGTGTTTTTGGGGGTAGGGGTGCGTCCCAATACTCTCCTGGCACAGAAAGCAGGACTTAAGATAGGGGAAACCGGCGGGATATGGGTTGATGAATATGGAAGGACGAGTGATAGGGACATCTTTGCGGCAGGGGATTGTACCGAAAAGGTATCCTTTTTTACCAAAAGACCTTCGGCCTTGAGAATTGCCTCCATTGCTGCAATGGAGGCCAGGATTGTCGGCGCCAATCTGTTTGTGATAAAGAGGAGAAATGCAGGGGCATTGGGAACTTTTAGTACGATGATAGGAGATCTGGCCTTAGGGCAGGTGGGGCTTACGAAAAAAGCGGCAAGAGAAGCAGGCTTCGACTGTGTTACAGGAGAGGCTGCGGCTACGGACAAACACCCCGGTACCATACCTGATACGAGAGAAATTAAAGTAAAGCTTATTTTTGAGAGGGCATCCGGTGATATTTTAGGGGCTCAGCTTTGCGGTGGTGTCATCGTCGGAGAGACAACCAACATCCTTGCCGCCTTAATTCAAAGGAAAACAACGGCAGATGAGATCGCTACCTTCCAGTGCGGCACCCACCCTCTCCTTACTCCATCGCCTCTCGCCTACCCCATTGTGAATGCGGCGGAAAATGGAGTGGCCAAACTGTAAGAACCGGAGGTCAGATCCGAAAAAAATATAATCCCCTCATATAAATTTCTCCTTATCGTCTGCCTTTCCCCAACTCCTCCTCTTTTTTACCAGCGTCGGGGAAGAAAAGAGGAGAGCCGAACTTGTCCACTCCAAAGCCCCTGATAATGTTCTGGGCCTTCCTGGAAACCATGAAATCAGCCAGTGCCCTTGCCCCGGCAGCGTTTATTCTGGGCCATTTTTTCGGGTTGACCTCAATGACATGATAGATATTCAGGAGGAGGGGATACCCCTCTACTAAGATGTCCAAACGGAGATTTTTCTTCAGGGCCAGGTACGTTCCCCGATCGGTAAGGGTATAGCCTTTTTTCTCTGAGGCGACATTGAGGGTCATCCCCATTCCCAGGCCCGTCTGCTGATACCATCTTTTTTCTTCGGGATTGATTCCGCAAGCCTTCCAGATGGCCTTTTCCTTGGCATGAGTTCCTGAGTTATCGCCCCGGGAGAGAAACATGGCCCCCCTGGAGGCGATCCTTTTAAAAGATTCCACAGCGGATATTGTGCCCTTGAGCTTAGCTGGATCCTCCGGAGGCCCTACCACGATAAAGTCGTTGTGCATAACGATTCTTCGATTTATCCCATACCCTTCAGCCACAAACTTTTTCTCAGCCTCGGGCGAGTGCACCAGCAACAAGTCGGCATCTCCCCTTTGTCCCATGGTCATGGCCTGTCCGGAGCCCACAGCGATCGTCTTTACAAAATAGCCGGTCTTCCTTTCAAAGATCGGGATGAGAACATCGAGAAGACCGGAATCCTGTGTGCTGGTGGTCGTGGCCAGGATGATACTCTTCTGCCCCGCGGGTGATAATCCGGGAAATGCCCCCAGGAGAACGATTAACCACAGGAGAATAGATACAACTATCCTTCTTTTCATGTATTTTTTCCTTTCATGAACCTACAGAATAGCGGATTTTGCCTGAATCTTCAAAGTCGTAGCCTCCCACCCATTCCGCCCTGCTGCGGAATTCTTTTGCATTCAGAATCTCGATAAAAGCCTGTACACCCTTTTCGAAAAAAGTGAACTGGTCGAGGAGCATGCCGAAACTTTCCCTGGTAATGGAAATAAATGACAGTCCTAAGAGTTTTGCTGTGGCAATGGTAAAGACAAACACCAACAAACTAACACTACTTCGTTAAGTCCAAAATGTGGAACCAGTATTATCAAGGGTTTCAGGCTCTTTTTAAGTAAACTGATAAGTAAACTTAAAACCTATTAAAGGCCCAGTAAAATTGGGCACCTCATGATTTTGCGCGCATCAATGTAACGTAGTAGTATTAGCACACCCTCTTTTCCCTGAGAGATAGAACTTTTTGTAATAATATCTTTTTAAGGGGCAATGGCAAGGAAACGTTTCACTCAAAGTGTGAGATTTATACTTTTCTGACAAGACGCTTTCTGTTATGCTGAAATCGTGCCAGGTAAAAAGGCGTTCACGGTGATTCTTTTGAAGTGCAACCTTTCCAGAAATGTGTGGTTTACGGTATGAGGGAAAAACTGGTGATTACCATTGATGGGCCGGCCGGAGCAGGGAAAAGCACGGTCAGCAAGGTTCTTGCAGAACGTATGTCCTATATCTATCTGGACACCGGTGCTCTTTACCGGGCTGTTGCCTATACAGTGGCCAAAGAGGGAATATCTCCAGATAATGAGAACTGCCTCTCGAACCTGTTAGGGAGAACAAAGATTTTTCTTAGAAACATGGATGGTCGTACCATCAAGGTCTTTGTTAATGACGAAGATGTAACGGAAAAGATCAAGACCGAGAAAACAGGACTTCTCGCGTCAAAGGTTTCTGCGATTCCTCTTGTCAGAAATGCGTTGCTTTCAATTCAGCGGGAAATGGGTAAAGAGGGGGGTATTGTTGCTGAAGGGAGGGACATGGGAACGGTGGTCTTCCCTGATGCTGATTGCAAGTTTTTTTTAGATGCCAGTGTTGAAGAGAGGGTTAAGAGACGATACAATGAATTAGTCATGAGAGGGGTGCACCGCGATTACCGTGATGTTGAAAGGGATTTACTTATCAGGGACAGACAGGATCGCGAAAGAAAAACAGCTCCTCTTCAAGTATCCAGGGATGCCATCATCATTGATTCCACAAACATGACAGTTTCTGAAATTGTCGAGAAAATGGTGACAATCGTACGTCGTACGTCATAAGTCATACGTCATAAGACATACGACTTACGAGGAGATATATTTATATACCTCAATTGCGCTTTCGGGGCACATCCTGCCACATATGGTACACGCCGTGCAGTTTTCCTCGTTTATAAAGTTTGGTAACTGGTATCCTTCAGAGTTGAGCTCATTTCCTATAATAAGACAGTCTTTAGGGCAAAACTCTACACAAAAACCACAACCTTTACAAAACTGTTCGTTGATCACTATTTCCCCTCTATTTTTTCCCACAATTTTAGCTCCTTGGTTAATTTTTTACGCCATTGAGAATCATTCTTAAACTTCTCTGAACTATAAAGATACTGTGGAATAAGTCAAGTATTTTTAGCTTTGGCTAAAAATACTTGACATGATTAGCTCAAAAAGATTAAGTGATCGGTGCTGTTCTGGATTAGCTGGAGGATAGATTTTTATGGTCTGCTCTGGGGTTATTCTCGAGAGATAATTTATTCTTTCTCTCATCAAAATTAAATTTCAGCTTTCAGCATCGAAGGGGGGGCTATACAGTGTACAGTTATGCGGGTAAACTCCTGTTTGTAGATTTGACAAAGGGTGAGTTCCGGGAGGAAGAAGTCCGGGAAGAGATCTACCGAAAGTATATAGGTGGATATGGCTTGGGGGTAAAGGTGTTATATGAAAATGTCAAGGCCGGTGTTGATCCTTTAGGGCCGGAGAATATTTTGGGATTTGTGACCGGCGCCTTGAATGGTACCGGCGCCATGGGCAGTGGCAGGTATATGGTGGTGGGCAAATCCCCTTTAACCGGTGGGTGGGGTGATGCCAACTCCGGTGGGCACTTCGCTGAGGCAGTAAAACAAGCGGGATACGATGCCATATTCTTCACCGGGAAATCTGAAAAACCGGTGTACTTGGTGTTGAGTGATGAGATACGAGAGCTGAGAGATGCCGGCCACATATGGGGAAAAGATACTATAGAGACAGAGGATTTAATCTTGAAGGAACTGGGAGACAGGAGATTCAGTGTGGCCTGCATCGGACCGGCCGGTGAGAAACTATCCCTGATTGCCGGTATCGTGAATGATAAAGGGCGAATCGCTGCCAGGTCGGGGCTCGGCGCCGTGATGGGTGCAAAGAATCTAAAGGCGGTGGCAGTTAAGGGGCAACATAAGGTTTCCGTAGCAGATCCGGATGGATTGAAAAAACTCAACGCAGAGATAAGACCGATGTACGGATTCCGCCCTTCAAAGCTCCAAAGTTTTCTAACGAATGCATTGACCCCTCTGCTTCCATATTTTGTAAGGTTGAAGGTTCCCCTCCCCCCGCCCGATCAAAAACTGGTTGCCCGGCTTTTTTCTGATTATGGAACATGTAGTTTTGTCGCTTCATCATCGGAAATGCAGGATTCTCCGATAAAGAATTGGTCAGGTATTGCCTATAAAGATTTCCCCATGAGGAGTAAGTCCTCAAAGATAAGCGACGATAATGTTGTAAAGTACATGAAAAGGAGATTTGCCTGTAGCAGTTGTCCTGTAGGTTGCGGTGGGATTATGGAATTAAAAGAAGGGATGTACAGCGTTAAAGAATCCCATAAGCCGGAGTATGAAACGATCGCCGCTTTTGGAAGTATGATCCTCAATGATGATATAGAATCTATCCTGATGGCGAATGATATGTGTAACAGGGCGGGAATGGATACCATCTCTGCAGGAGGAACTATTGCCTTTGCTATCGAATGTTATGAGAATGGTTTAATCACCAGAGAAGATACCGGTGGGATCGAACTGAAGTGGGGAGCCCAGGATGCTATCTTGGAAATGCTGGATAAGATGATAAAGAGGGAAGGGTTTGGCGATCTGCTGGCGGATGGCTGTAAGGTCGCGGCAGAAAAGGTGGCCAGAGGAGCAGAAAGATATGCCATGCATGTGGGGGGACAGGAGGTACCGATGCATGATCCGAGGCTTAATCCGGGTTTTGGGGCCACTTATGTTGCTGATCCAACTCCTGCCAGACATACCCAGGCTGGTCTGGGATTCGAGGAGATGGGACTGGGAATTATGAATGAAAAGCTTCTATCTCAGTACAATCTGCCAAAGCAAAAAAAGTACGAATACCATCACAAGGGGAGGAAAAATGTCCTAGTAAGTAGTTATGGCCAGATAATTAATTGTAGCGGTCTCTGTCTGTTCCATTTCTTCATTGTCCCGACATATCCGCTTCTCGATTATCTAAGGGTGGCGACAGGGTGGGATCTTACTCTAAAAGAATTGATTACAACGGGGATGAGAATCCAGACATTAAGACATCTCTTCAATATTAGAGAGGGAATTTCTCCTCAAGACTTTGTCTTACCCGAAAGGATTATCGGTAGTCCTCCCCTTTCCGATGGTCCCCTCAAGGGGATTACCATTGACATAGAGACACTGAAAACAGAGTACTTCAGGGAAATGGGCTGGGATGAGGAAACAGGGATACCATCGGAGGAGAAGCTGAGGGAATTGTCTCTGGGAGAATATTATGAGGAGTGTCTCAGAAGTCAGGATCCAGAATAGAATAAGATTGACGATTTAGAGTTTAGGAGGAGGTAAGATGTTTATTCATGGTTACGAGGCTGTGGGGCGTGGAGCCCTGAATGCCGGTTGTACGCATTTTTTTGGTTATCCAATTACGCCGCAAAACGAGATTACCGAGTTTTTTGCCCGTGAATTACCCCAGAGAGGGGGGCGTTTTGTCCAGTCCGAGAGTGAATTGTCATCCGCCTCCATGGTTTTTGGGGCGGCGCTGGCAGGGGTCCGGGTGATGACCTCTACCGCAAGCCCCGGTTGGGGATTGATGCAGGAAATACTCTCCCATATCAGTATGTGTGAACTCCCCTGTGTTGTTGTTAACGTTCAGAGGGGGGGGCCCGGCCAGGGTACCACCCGCCATGCCCAAACCGACTACCTGTCAGCAACACGGGGAGGGGGACAGGGAGGATATAAGAGTATCGTTCTTGCCCCCTCATCGGTTCAGGAATGTCATGATCTGATGCAGCTTGCCTTTTATCTGGCAGACAAGTATCGAATTTTAGTGGTGGTCCTAACAGATGGCATACTCATCCAGATAGCCGAGCAAATTGATGTTAAGTGTATAGACTTCGGTCCCTTACCACCGAAGGATTGGGCGTTGAGGGGCATGGCTAAAAAAGGGGGGAGATTCGATTATATCCATTCAATAAGAGGTATCATGCCCCCCGTTTACAGGGACGTTATTGTCCAGATGCATGAAAAATATAGAAAGATAGCCGAAGCTGAGGTAAGGTTCAAGACCTATCAGGCCGATGATGCCGAATTACTGTTGGTAGCTTATGGCTACGTGGCCCGTTGTTGCGAGGAAGCTGTAAACATGGCCCGCAGCAAAGGATTAAAGGTGGGCATGCTCCAGCCTGTAACCCTCTGGCCATTTCCCTATGAAATTATGGCGCAGAAGGCCTCCTCCGGATGCAGATTTTTAGTTGTCGAGGACAGTATGGGTCAGCTATTAGAGGATGTGAGGCTCGGCGTGGAGGGTAAAAGCTGTATCGCTTTTTTGGGGTTGTCTTTTAGGCACGTGGCTGGTGAGTTGGGGATGATCTTTCCGGAGACTATTTTTGAGGAGGTTAAGAGGCTGATATGATGGTTAATCAGAGTGGTCCTGTAGTTAAGGAAAAAATTTATGGTCCATCGCCTTACCTGGTGAATTTACCGTTGCCCTCCTGTCCCGGTTGCGGTAGTCCCCTAGCATGTAAAATTATCATGGAGGTCCTTGAGGAATTGGAAGTGGTTGAAAGGGCAGTAGTTGTCATCGGTGTTGGCTGTGCCGGTATGGGATTTTTCCGGGCAAAGATGGATATGACCTTGTGTGCCCATGGGCCTTCCCCTTCTGTGGCTTTGGGGATAAAGCAGGCCAATTACGATGATGTCATAGTCTTTACCGTTCAGGGTGACGGTGATTGTGCGGCCATCGGGGCGGGTTATCTTGTTAATTCTGCGGCCAGGGGGGACAAGATTACCGTGTTTATGTTGAACAATACTAATTATGGGACCACAGGGGGACAGATGGCTCCCACGACACTCCTCGGCCAGGTAACGACAACCACTCCCGGAGGGAGAACTTCTGTGTCCCATGGATATCCGCTTCATATAGCGGAAATGCTGACTACGATTAAAGGAGTCGCTTACAGCGCTCGCGGGGCAATAAATAACTTTGCCAACTACCAGCGCACAAAAAAGTATGTAAAATCCGCATTGCAAAAACAGATAGACGGGGTGGGGTTCAGTTTTGTAGAGATATTGGTTGCCTGTCCAGTAAATTGGCATCTGGATCCCCCAAAGGCGATGAAACGGTTAAAAGAAGTGATTGCCGAGTATCCTCTCGGTGAATTCAAGAATGTAGAAGCCCTCGATTGAAGGATATCAGGACAGATCAGGAGGAGAAGAGATGGAGCATGGAAAAGATAGTAAAGAAGAACTATTAATCGCCGGTGTTGGTGGATGGGGTATTGTGACCATAGGGGATCTCCTGGCCAAGGCCGCTCTCAAGAAATATAAGAATGTTGCTTGGTTTCCCAGTTATGCGACCATGATGCGCGGGGGTGAAAGTGAATGTTGTGTAATATTCTCTCAGGAAAGGATATCTTCACCAATAATATACATGGCCTCCAGTGTAATGGTGTTGGGGGCTTCGAGGATAAAGGCTTTTGAAGATAGAGTAAAGCCCGGTGGACTAATGTTAATAGAGTCCACAGGAGTAAACGAAGATAACAGGGTGAGAAGAGAGGACGTGGATGTGAGGTATGTGGCCGCAATTGAGGAAGCGAAAAAACTGGGAAGTATAAAGAATGCAAATCTGGTCATCCTGGGGGCCTATGTGGGCGCAAAAAATTTGAGTTTAAGGGAGTTCCTTTTAGAGGAGATTGAGGCCAGATTCGGTGGGAAAGGAAAGGATAAAGTAGTTTCAACCTGTAAAGAGGCATTCCTCGCCGGGTTAGAACTTGGCAAATAGGTATTGAGTGTCTGCGTTTGATATTTTAAATTTTTATGTGAGCCGTATATTCTGAATTAGCTTGATATTTTGTAATGAGTATGTTAATCGTTATCCAAAATAAGTTTTATAAAATTTTCCGGGAGGGGGAGGTAATTGTTTAATGGTTAACGGTGACAACTTAATTTCAAAACAGGGTAAAGAGGTAGAAGGTAGTTCCCTTGTGAGAAATGGGGAAGGTGAACAGGTCCACGAGATGGAAGAAGAGGTAGGTTTTAAGGAGCTCTATGAACAAAGCCGGCAGGATGTGCAATTTGGTGAGATTATGACGGGAAAAGTAGTACAGATGGGCAGTGAAGTGGTTATGGTAGATGTGGGCTGGAAGACGGAAGGGTATATCCCCATTGGGGAACTTAAAGATAATGAAGGGAAAATCACCGTTGCCGTTGGCGATGAGATTGAAATCCTTGTTGATAGAAGAGATGGAGATGGTAATCTGATTCTGTCAAAGGATAAAGCCGCTAAAATTAAGGTATGGGATGACATAAAAAATGCCTGTGAGCAAAACACGACTATAAAAGGGACTGTTATAGAAAGGGTGAAGGGTGGACTTTCTGTGGATATTGGTGTTTTGGCCTTTCTTCCCGGCTCCCAGGTTGATATCCGTCCGGTGAGGGACCTTGATAAATATGTAGGCCAGACATTGATGTTTAATGTCCTCAAGTGCGATAGGAAGAGGAATAACGTCGTTTTATCGAGGAGATCAATATTGGAGCAGGAAAGAGAGGCCCAGAAGAGAGATGCTCTTGAGAGGATAGAGGTAGGAAAAATCATGGAAGGGGTAATTAAGAATATAACTGATTATGGTCTTTTCATCGACCTGGGAGGTATTGACGGGTTGCTTCATGTTTCCGATATATCATGGGGTAGGATAACGCGTCCGCCAAACAATTTTTCTAGAGGGGATAAGATCACCGTGAAGGTCCTTTCCTTCGATCGCGAAAAGGAAAGGGTTTCCCTCGGTTTCAAACAACTGACGGACAATCCCTGGGATACGATTATCGAGAGATACCCTGTTGGTTCTCTTGTAAAGGGGAAGGTTGTCAACCTGGCGAATTATGGAGTTTTTGTGGAACTTGAACCTGGTGTGGAAGGTCTTATACATATCTCAGAGATATTCTGGACGAGAGAGATTAAGCATCCAGCGAAGGTTTTATCTCTCGGAGAGATAATTGAGGTTATGGTCCTCGACACTAATCCGGATACGAGACGGATTTCCCTCAGCTTGAAACAGACTACCCCTAATCCATGGGAAAGCTTAAAACAAAAGTATCCCGAGGGGACTGTCATAAAAGGTGTGATCAAGAATATTACGAATTTTGGGGTCTTCGTAGGTATCGAAGATGGAATAGACGGTCTGATACATATCTCTGATATTTCCTGGAAGCAGCGGGTGAAACACCCCTCTGAATTCTTTCAGAAAGGCCAGGAGATCGAGGCTATTGTCTTAAATGTTGATGTAGAAAAGGAAAAATTTTCTCTCGGCATCAAACAGATTGAAAATAATCCCTGGGAAGAGATGAGCTTGAAATATACACCAGGCTCAGTTGTTACCGGAAAGGTCACAAACGTTACTGACTTTGGCGTTTTTGTTGAGATAGAGGAAGGAATAGAAGGACTGGTTCATATTTCGGAGTTGAGCCAGAAGAGGGTAAAGACGATTTCGGAGTTGTTTGCCGTTGGCGACGCTGTGTCTGTGGTTGTTAAAAGTATGGATGTAAAAAACAGAAAGATCCGGTTGAGCATAAAAGACTACGAATCTTCTTCTGAGAGGCATAGCAATCGGTATCTTAATAACACCGAAAATGTGGGCTACAATCTTAGAGAAGCCTTAGCTGAAGTAAAATTTCAAGCACTGAAGGATAGAGGATAATATCTGGTCATGAGAAGGCATCCTGTCATCTTCGGAGTATTACTTTTATTTCTTATCGGGGCGGTTTTTTTTCTCTTTGTTTACGGGTTAAGTTCTATTGGTGGGGATCACCATGTGTTTACACTAAGTGATAAAGTCGGAGTTGTGATGATCGAGGGGATTATCACTGATTCACAAGGTGTTGTCGAACAGTTGGATGAATTTACCAAGGATGACAGGATAAAGGCGGTTGTTCTGAGGATTGATTCACCTGGTGGGGGTGTAGCTCCTTCACAGGAGATATACGAAGCTGTTTTTAACTTGAGGAAAAAGAAAAGAGTGGTTGCCTCCATGGGCTCTGTGGCTGCTTCTGGTGGGTACCTGATTGCCTGTGCCGCCGATAAGATTGTGGCCAACCCGGGTACCATTACCGGCAGTATTTCCGCTGTCATGCATTTCGCCAATGCGGAAGAATTGTTAAAGAAGATCGGGCTAAAATCCTCTGTTATTAAAAGTGGCAAGTACAAAGACATAGGATCGCCTGTCAGGGCGATGACAGAGGATGAAAAGGCCCTGATTCAGGGTCTGGTTGACGATATATACGAGCAGTTTCTTGAAGTGGTAATTCGGGAGAGGAAAATCTCCGGAGAAAAGCTGAGGAGAATAGCCGATGGGAGGGTCTTTTCAGGCAGGCAGGCGCAGAAACTGGGACTGGTTGATTTTCTTGGTGATAGGGGTTATGCTATTCGTTTAGCGGGAGAGATGTCCGGTATCAAGGGTAAGCCAGATGTGGTATATCCTAAGAGGAAGAAAGTTAGTTTTTGGAAGTTTATTTTACAGGAGATGGTCTCATCCTTTCTCGGTGGATACAGAGAAAAAGAAACAGGATCTTACGGTGTTAATTACCTGTGCCCGCGGCTGGCAAGCTTTAGCTCCTCTTAGGTGGTTTTGGTAATGACAAAAAATGATTTAATCAGACAGGTTCAGGTAACCCTGAGAGATTACCCTCTCCGTGATGTGTCTTACGCAGTTAATGTGATCTTCGAGGCAATGAAAATGGCCTTGAAGAGAAATGAACGGATAGAGATCAGGGGGTTGGGGAATTTTACGGTTAGAAATCGGAAGTTCAGATGGGGAAGGAATCCCAAGACTGGTAAAACTGTCCAAATTCCTCCACGAAAGGTAGCTTTTTTTAAAGTGGGTAAAGAACTCAGAGAAATGGTTCAACATGGACCATGAAACTTTTTGTTGTCCCGTAAAAGGTTTTCTGCCCCTGCGGTCGGGTTTTACAGGAGGTTACGGGGCTAAGTATTATAGCTACTATCCCGCTCACTGCCGGAGACGGCAAAATCCTTTAATTGGTCGCTTCTCTTCTTATGCTGCAATTTCTTGAGTGCCTTGGCTTCTATCTGTCTTATTCTTTCCCTCGTTACCCCCATCATTTCACCAACCTCCTCAAGGGTAAAGGGACCGTAATTACAGGCAACCCAGGTACAATTTAAAAATGTTTCATTCTTGAGACGCCATTCGCAGGTCATTTCTTGACAGACCCCAGATATCAGATGCCCCCTTTTTTTACATCTGTACTTGTTGATCAAACAGTCCATCTCCCTATAAGTTCAGTTTTAAAATCGAGATAATCTTTAGACATCAACCTCATATTTTTGAGGATGAAATTCGATACTTGAATAACACTTACTTATCCTTATCTTGTTTGTCAATAGCAAATGTAGCCAAGATACTATACCTGTTTCCCACCTATTGGAGCAAGAGACCTTTGAAAAACTGAAAATTGGCTTTGTGAAGGGCGAATCAAAGATTTTTTCGGGGAGGGGGGCTCTGCCATCGCAGCGAAGCGCCCGCCAGGGCGACTGTTTGAAGGCGAAGCCTGAGTTTTGCCCTGGCAGCGAAACTAAATGATGCATAATCGTCAAAAGATTTTGAGCCCTGATGAAGTCAATTTTCAAAGGTCTCCGCTGGCATGCTGACACGTAGTTGCAGACTGTCGCTATTTGCCCCTTGCCACTGCCATTACCCCCCCTCTTTTTTTCCTTATCAGGTTGCACCTTATTTTACTAAACCTTGTAAACCTTTTATTACCTCCGAGGCTTCCCGTATTATTTCTTCAATAACCTCTTTTGTTTCTTGTATCTTATGGACCCTTCTGGCCACCTCACTCCCCCATATAGGGCCTTCGTCCACTTCCCCGTCGCCTGCCGCGCGAAACATGCGGGGCGTCTCGTATCTCAAGACATCCTCCAAGGTTGCCTCTCCCCTTCTTTCTTTCTCCGTTAATTCATAAAGCTCCAAGGCGTATTTGTTTTTCACGTGCCGGCAGGGACCATACAGCCCCTCTGTAACTATGGTAGCCGCTTCTCTTCGGTATTTTTCTCCCGCTTTGATGAAATATTTTTTAACGTTTTGATGAGCCGTCATCTCTTTGGTCGGTATAAACCTGCTGGCCATGTACACCCCTTGAGCTCCAAGGGCCAAAGCTGCTGCGAACCCCTTACCATCACAGATTCCGCCACCTGCAACAACGGGAACCTTTACAGTTTCTACAACTTCTTTGAATTTTTTCTTTAGCTCGGGATTCTTTTCCCTTTCTTCAAGCATCGCTTCAATTAGATAAGGCACATCAGGCTGTCTTGCGCCGCTGGCTCGAAAATTCTGCCCGAAATTCTTGTCTGTCAGTCTATTCACCTTCATGGTATAATGAAAGTCATAAATAAGTTGACATAAATCAAACTCTAAATTCTAATATCTAAATCACTAGGTAGTGACCCTTCCTTTCCACCAGAGGTTCGGCCAACCACGATTCCTGAGTATCGATCATATAAAGAAAGCATCAGACGGTATTCTTTGGCAAAGGCAATGAGGGTCATTACCGAAAACTGAAGGCTGATAGCTGAACGCTTACTATCAGTTTACCTCTTTAATATTTTTAAACTCCCCCAGGGGGAACTCGGGTATTAGCTTTTCCTCTATATACTTTACAGAATTTATAGGGGTCATCCTCCAGTTAACCGGGCAGTTTCCCAGAATCTCCACAAAGCTGAATCCCCGATCATCCATTTGTTTGGCAATGGCGGCCTTCACATACTTTTTGGTGCGCTGAAGATTACGAACGCTGTTAAGGGCGCCACGGGCAGAATAAACAACGCCATGTAACTTCGCAAGGAGTTCGGCGGTGTGGACAGGATATCCCTCTTCCGATTTTCTCCCCCCGGCGGTGGTGGTAGTCGGATGCCCGATGATAGTGGTTGGGGCAAGCTGCCCGCCTGTGGTCCCATAAACCTGATTATTGATCATGATCACCGTTATCCTCTCACCCCGGGCGGCAGCCTGGATTAAAGGTTCCGTACCGATGGCCATGGCGTCCCCGTCACCCTGAATAGTTATCAGAATAGCTCTCTTACCGAGGATTCTTTTTGCCCCTGTCGCCACATCCGGTGCGCGACCATGGGCAGCCCCCGGCAGGAGAACATCAAGATTTAAGTGCCCAACGATGACAGCGTGGCACCCTACTCCACCTACCAACACAGTATCTCCCTCGATTCCCAACTCCTCTACATTTTCAGCAATTATCCTGCCGACCAGAGGATGAAGGCAACCTTGACAAAAGGCAATAGGAGATTTAATGGGAAATCTCAGGCGTGGAGTGCCAGCGGCTTTTTTTCTCGTTACGGCCTGTTCCACGATAGCTTTTACCTCCTTTTAATAAAGTGCCTAAAGTGAGCTAAAGTGACTAAAGTGACTAAAGTGACTAAAGTTAAAAAATCTTACCTTAACTTTAGTCACTTCCAACTTTAGTCACTTCCAATTTTTTCATTTTTTCTAAGACTTTGCCCGGATAGATCGCCCCTCCGGCACCGGGATCATTTCGATCCAGGGCATCTACCGTTTCAACTTCGGCCTGTCCCTCTAAGGCAAGCATCACATCTTCCCGCAACCCTCCCAGGCCATCTTCAACGGTCAGGAACTTAGCGCCTTGCCGGGCCTTCTTTTTCAAGACATCCCCGGGAAAAGGCCATAGAGTGACAGGCCTCACAAGCCCGGCCTTGATCCCCTCGGCACGTGCCATCAGCAAAGCCTCCTGACAAACACGGGCGGAATAACCATAGGCAACCAGGACTATCTCTGCATCCTCCAACTCATAGCTTTCATACCTTACTTCCTCTTCCCGCATTTTCAATACTTTTTCATTAAGCCCCTTTAAAAAACTTAGGTAAGTGGGAAAATCACGGGTGGGAATAAAGCCCTGAGCGCTGGAAATAAACCGGCGCATTCCATCCGGCTGATGTCCCCTTCCTTTTACTGCCCAGTCCTTTTCAGGCAGAGGGTCGAATTTTATAGTTTTTAATGCGATAGGCTCCGTCATCCCGGCGACAATTGCATCAATCGCTACGATCACCGGATTAAGCCACTTATCTGCCAGGTGGAAGGCAAGTTGCGTCGCTTCGTAAGTTTCCTGAACGGAAACAGGCGCCAGGGAAATTACCCTGTAGTTTCCCTGCCCGGCATCACGGGTAATGGCCAGGTAATCCATCTGGGCGTGCCGTAGCGAGCCTGCTCCCGGCCCGCCTCTCTGGATTAGCACTACCACTACAGGTAAAAAGGAATTGACCAGGTGAGACATCGTCTCCTGTATCAATCCCCAGCCGGTACTGGCAACGACAACCATTGTCCTTCCGCCAGCGCCGGCGCTTCCATAGGCGATATTTATCGCGCTTACTTCCGAAGAGGCCCGTACAAAATGCCTGCCGTTTTTAGGAAATTCCTGGGCAAGCCAGGTAAAGGCTTCATCATCCGGGCTGGTGGGACAACCAACAAAGAGCTGACAATCAGCCGCCAGCGCACCCCATCCTATTGCCTCAAAACCCCGGGCCAGTATTTTCTGTTCCATTCTTAGATCCCTCCCCCCATTTTGAACTCACCCAAGGGAAGCTGGGCAACCATCACTTCCCTGATCCATTTCAAACTCTCTTGCGGGGTAAGATGCCACCTGGTAGGACAGGCCATCAGAATTTCCACCAGATTAAATCCGGCGCTGGTCATCTGCTTCTGGATCGCCTTTTTTATGTACCCTTTTGTGTCCTCAAAATCCTCCGCGGAACTCACCGCACCCCGGGCCAGATAGGAAACCCCCTCGAATTCAGCAAGCAATTCAATAATGTTCAGGGGGAATGAAGGGTTCGGTTTGTCCATTTCTGGTGAGATTGGACTGTCCCCTGCGGGCGCCATCTGCCAGCCGGTACTGCCGTAGCTGGCGTTATTCGCCATAATGACCGTGATGGCATCGCCTCTCAGGGC
This sequence comes from Syntrophales bacterium, assembly GCA_030018935.1. Taxonomy (NCBI): domain Bacteria; kingdom Pseudomonadati; phylum Thermodesulfobacteriota; class Syntrophia; order Syntrophales; species Syntrophales bacterium. The sequence continues at coordinate 10,528 of JASEGZ010000002.1, read as the reverse complement.
GGCATGAATCAAAGGTTCCGTACCGACGGCCAGGGCGTCGTTATCGTCCTGATAAGTAATGATCACTGTTTCTCTGCCATGGAGGCGTTTTATGGCAGATCCTATGCTCGCTGCGCGCCCATTGGGGCACTGCATGGCATCGAGATCGAGCAGCGAAGGGAGGGGATATGCACAACCTCCACCCCCAAGAAAAATGGTCTTCCCCTCAATCCCCAATTCTTCTATCGCTTCGAGAATCACTCTTATTCCCACTCCAAGCTGACAACCAGAACAAAAAGGCAACGACGCGGAACGGTATCGCCAAAGCCTGGGTTTACCACAGACCACTTCCTTTACCATTAGCCCATCCCCTTTATCTTTTTCAACTTTTCTAAAACCTTTCCCGGATATATCGAGCCACCCTCACCCGGATCATGCCGGTCAAGAGCAGTTACCAGTCTGATCTCCGCCCTCCCCGCTACGGCAAGTCTCACATCGTCACTCAAACCTCCCATCTCTCCCAAGCTATCTTCCACCACCAGGAATTTTGCCCCCGCTTCCGCTTTCTTACTTATCGGTTCCGCGGGAAAAGGCCATAAAGTTACAGGACGTATAAGACCCGCCTTGATTCCTTCCGCCCTTGCCTGTTTTACCACCTCACGGGAAACCCTTGCCGTATAACCATAAGCCACAAGAACTACGTCGGCGTCTTCTATCTCGTACTGTTCATACCTAATTTCAGATTCTCTCATCTGCTCGAACTTATCACGGAGGTGTCTAAGATAGGAGAGGTAGGAAGGATGTTCTTCCGTAGATGTCAACCCGTACCCCGAAGTTACAAGACGGGACTTCCCATCGCTGTGCCTTGCTTTACCCTTTAATGCCCATTTTTTCCGGGAAGGATAGTCAAATTTCAGCGGCCTTCTTTCCATCAGTTCCAGCACCCTGGTTACATTAGGTTCAGTGAGCAGGATTACCGGGTTTCGGTATTTTTCAGAGAGATAAAAGGCAAGCTGAACAAAATCATAGCATTCCTGGCATGAATAAGGGGCAATAACGATATTTTTGTAACCTCCCTGACCTCCCGGGGAGGTTGCCGAGGTATAATCCATCTGAGACTGACGGGTGGTGCCCTGTCCCGGTCCTCCCCTCATCAGGAGGGCAACGACCAGAGGAAGCTCAGCGGCAACAATGTGAGACATCCCCTCCGGATAAAGCCCCCAACCGGGGCTGGCTGTCGAGGTCATTGTCCTGGCCCCTCCCGCGACAAAACCCATGCAGAGAAATGTTGATTCAATCTCAGAAGTTGACTGAAGGAAAATTTTCCCTCTCGGAGGAAATTCACGGGCAAACCATTCCACCACCTCATTCTGGGGAGTTACCGGATAGGAACAGTAAGCGTCACAGCCGGCATCTAAGGCCCCCCATCCCAGGGCATGATTGCCCTCCATAATCTCTACCATTAAGATCTCTCCTTACCTTTCCCTTTATTAACAACAGCGTAGGCTTCAATGGCAAATTGAGGACACATGATGACACAACTTCCACAGGCATTGCATTCTTCAGGGTTACTGAAAACCGCCAGGGGATAGCCCAGGGGATTAAATTTTTCTTGCGATATTTCGATGCATTTTTTTGGACAGAACATCTCACAATACCCGCAACCCAAACAGGTGCCTTCATCAATAACTACCTCACCTTTTCTGGCCATAAAACCAATCTCCTTTCCAGCTTTTTTTAACGTCATTTCTGACTTTTCACGAGAGCATCAGAATATATTAGAATATAATTGAACGCTAAATTCTCTTCTCCCGTCCCTTCCAGTACGGCTCTTTAACCACTCTTCTCAAGATTTTACCGGTTTCCGTCTTGGGGAGATCATCCACAAAATCTACGGATTTCGGCGTCTTATATTTACCAAGGCAACCTTTACAAATTTCAATAAGCTCTTTTTCCGTGGCAGTTGCACCTTCCTTTAAGGTTACCACGGCCTTTACAGCTTCTCCCCACTCCTCGTCCGGGATACCGACAACCGCCACATCAGCTATGCTTGGATGGGCATATAAAACATCTTCTATCTCCTTGGGATAGATGTTTTCACCGCCACTGATAATCATATCAAACTTTCTATCTACGAGATATAGATAGCCCTCCTCATTAAAGTAACCCATATCGCCGCTGTAGAACCAGCCATCCTTGAAGTTCTTTATCGTCGCCTCAGGATCCCTATAGTATTCAGTAACCGCGGGAATAGGGCCATCAACTGAACGGGAACGGGAGATGATCTGACCTACCTGTCCTATAGGAAGTTCCTTCCCGTCCTCATCAACAATCTTTACCTCTGTTGTGGGCAGCGGCCTTCCCACAGAACCCGGTCTGGCTAACTGCTCCTGAGGAAGGAGAACGGTAGCCCCTCCCGCCTCCGTGCCGCCGTAGGCCTCGTAAAGACCCGCGGACTTGAAAAACTCAACGAGCCATTTCTTGGTAGAGAAGGGAAGAGGAGCGGAAGATTGAAGTAAACTTTTCACCGAGGAGGTATCATACCTGTTTTTGATTTCCTCGGGCAGATTCTTTAGGCGGTGATACATGGTCGGCACCATGGAAGAGAACGTGCATTTATAAGTCTGGATCAGGCGTAAAGCCTCTTCTGCATCAAAGCGGGTCATAATAACTACTGTCTGTCCCAGGTATAGACTTGCCCCCGTGGAATTGATGGCGTTCATGTGGAAAAGAGGCATCGTTAAAAGCTGTACCTCATCCGGTGTTGGCTGAATGCCCATTAACATCTCAACCCCTTTAGCTTTAACCTCCCAGTTTGCGTGCCTGGTGACAGCACCCTTTGGTTTACCGGTAGTACCTGAGGTATAACCGATAAAATAGGGAGCAAACTCCCCATTTTCCACCGATGGTTCCGTATCGGGGGCGCTGGCAAGCATTTCTTCATAATTCTTCATACCTTCTGCAAGGCCATCTATCAGGATATAGTTACCTGCCGGTACATTTTTTAACCTCTTCTGAATAGGGATTAGCTTCTCTAAAAACTCTCTGGTTAAAACTACGGCAACAGAGTCGGAGTTGTTTATAACATAATCCATTTCTTCAGAGGAAAGTCTCCAGTTAATAGGGACATGAACCAAACCTGCCTTAACCAGGCCGCAAATGATCTCCACGTATTCGGTAGAATTGCGAGAGATAACCGAAACTTTATCCCTCGACTTCAGTCCCAGGGAGATCATGGCATTTGCAAACCTGGCCGCCCTATTATTAAGGACTCGATAGGAAGTCTTTTTATCCTGAAATATAACGGCAGGTTTAGCGGGAAACTTATCCCCATTTTCCTTGAGTTTAAAACCTAAATCTGTACCAGCTATATCGCCACCTCCTTAGCTTATTGGTCATTCATGCAAACATTAAAAACCCTTCACTGTCTCACAATAACTTTTATCCTCAGGAATTGTTTTCTCTCAAACGGAAAATCCACCCCCTCCAAAATTGAGCATGAAAGTTAATATTTTTTCTTTCTCTACGTGTCAATACCTTTTTTAAAAAGGGATCAACTTCAACCAATTATCCTTAGGGCTTCCTCAAAAAGCTCATTCAATTTTCTTGTCTCCTCATAAAGCCTGAGGAGAGTTTTTGATAACTCTTCATTACCGAGGGATGATGCCTTTTCTGCCCAACCTCTGTAACCATCAGCATGCTCATTATTGTGCTCCTTCCAGTGATGAAGCAGTACTTTCAATTTTTCCAGCTCATTCATATTTACCTCCATTAAAGGGAAATAACCTTGCTGTCCTTTAGCATATAGACTTTATCCACGGCGCTTTTTAAAAACTCACGGTCATGGGTGATGATAACGTAAGTTTTTCCGTACTCCTTCAGGTATCTCAAAAATCTATCTGTTGTTGCCTCATCGAGCCCGACTACCGGTTCATCAAATAAGAAACATTCCGGATTCATTGCCGCTGCCGTGGCAAGGGCTACAAGCCTCTTCTCTCCCCCTGACAGGCGGTGAGTAACTTTTCTTTCAAATCCTTTCAGCCCCAACCTCTCACAGACCTCCCTGACAATCGCCTTTGCCTCCTCCTGAGATTTCCCAAGGTTTAATGGTCCGAAGGCAATATCCTCCTCAACGGTTGGACAGAAGAGTTGGTCATCGGAATCCTGAAATACAAGACCGACCCTTCGCCTCACCTCCATAAAATCTTTTTCCACCTTCCTTGCCTTGCCAAATATTGCAATCTCCCCCGCATCAGGTTTCAGAAGCCCCATTATCAGATGGAACAACGTGGTCTTACCGGCGCCGTTGGCGCCTGTCAGCCCTACCGTCTCACCTCTTTTCAGAGAAAAATTCAGACCCTCAAATACCTTTTTTCCGTAAGGATAACTAAAATCGAGATCCTTTATATCTATCACCGTCTCCCCCTGATTCATCGCCGATCTGTTCCGGGCGGGGACATGATGCGCTTCCTTCGGACTTTCGCATCATGTCCCCGGCCCCCCTCAAAAAATGGGATACCTGTCAACAAGCCATATCATAAATGTTATCATCGTCATGATCAGACCAAACAGTATATCCCCTTTTTTGAGTTTGAAGTGGCTCATGATATGGAACTTACCGTTGGATCCCCGGCACAGCATTGCCTTGTAGATCCTCTGAGACCGCTCATAACTCCTCACGAGAAGCATCCCCACAAGATATCCGTATGTCCTGTACGTATGGATATTCGTACCCGGTCGAAAGGACCTGATGGCCATCGCGTTTTTCAGTCTTCCATACTCCTCGTGCAGGACACTTATATAGCGGTAGAAGAAGAAAAAGAGGTAGACGAGCTTATCAGGTATCTTAAAATGGACAAGGGCATGGGCAAGGGAGTTGACTTCCGATGTGCCGAGGATGGCAATTGTTGCCAGAAAAATGGCGTTGGCCTTGAGGGTAATGGAGAGGGCATACAGGAAACCTTCACGGGTTGCCGTTAAAGAGAAGATACTGAAAACCGGCTGGCCGGGGTAACTTACGGGAAGGAAAATCCAGAGCATAAAGATAAACGTGTTTATCACAACCAGTCTGCCCAAGAGTTTCCTGAAACTGATACCGGCAAAAGTTATCATGGAAGCGGAAATGAACAGTCCGGCGAGCGGACCATTTATGTCGCGCATTAAAGCAATAGTAAAAACGTAGGGTATGAAGGTTATAAGCTTAACCCGCGGATCGAGGCGATGTAAAAAAGAATTGCCCTCTGCAAATTCCTCAAGATGCATAATCTGCCTTATCTATGAAAAGTCCCCCCCTCGCCTTGTTTTGCCGGAGGGGAGTTAATTGCGTTCCTTAAATCTTCTTTTCAGATACATCGCCACCCCCATCAATCCTACGATATAACCTATACCTCCTACGATCTCCGTGAAACCAGGTTTTTCATTATTTTCCCGTAACTTAACGAGCATCCCTATCACAGGTTTTAACTTACGGTCAATAACCCTTTCCATAAGGGCCTCCATCTCTGATTCACTCATGCCTCTGCCAATGTCTGTAACCTCTCTATCCATTTTTCCACGGCTCTTTGTACTGACTCTCTCCGGTTGAGAAGAAGATTTAGATGTTTCTTTACCGGTCTTGGTCTCTTTACTCTGCCGGGCGCCTTGTGGGCGTTGTCCCTCACCCATTGCCTCCCTGACCTCATCCTCGCTAAGTGTGTATTCATTCTGATGCCCCATGCTTGCATGGAGGACCAGTTTAAGGGAGGTAACCTTGGGAATTTTAAAGGAAAACTTTCCATTTTCGTCGGTTTTACCTTCCAATAGTCTGGTTCCTGCCCTTTCATCAAAGACCTCGATAAGAGAATTCTTACATTTTGTGCCATCAACAAAATAACTTTCTGAGTGAATCATGCCATCCTCGGCATAGGCATAGATATTTACCTTATGGGCATGGGCGGAAACGGGCATCAAATAACAGATACTGAGTACTAAACAAAAGATAAGACTCCTGATCCTTGCTTTCATCCCCTCACCTCCAGGATTTCCGGTTTTACTCTTTTCAAAAATACAACACAAAAGGCGGTGATGATGCCCTCGATAACCATCACCGGCAGGTGTACAACTACCACCAATTTTGCCACATTGAAAAAACTCTCCCCTGTGCTTACAAGTGTCAGGGCAACGAGAAGGGCTCCCATACCGACACCTATGGCGCCGGCGGCAAACCCTGAGATAATGCTCAGAAGGTGATTGCCCTTTCGCACAGGCAGATTAAACAGATAATAGGCAATGATAGCAGGGGCTGCCATATTGAATGTATTGACACCCAGGGTGGTAAACCCGCCGAACTGGAAGAGAAGCGCCTGAAGCGCCAAGGCCACGAGAATGGAGGGGAAGGCCATCCAGCCCAGGAGAAGCCCTACAAGTCCATTGAGGATCAGGTGAGCGCTTGATGGACCTACCGGCACATGAATCAGAGAGGCGACGAAGAAAGCAGAGGATAAAACCGCCACCTCCGGTATCCTCTCATAGTTCATCTTTTTAAGTCCCAGCGCCGTTCCGCCCACGGTAAGCAGGGCGCCTGCCATAAGGACAGGCGCCGAAAGAACTCCCTCTGATATATGCATTATTTCATCTCCCTCGTCTTCACCCACAGGACAGCGCCAATCTCAACAGGATATTCTCTGCCTTCATACTTTAATTTGAAATCGGCGGTGCTAAGGGCGGCAAATCCCCACCACCCAGCCTTCGGCATCGCATAGGTGAAGACGCCGCCGGCATCGGCCTTTACGACCTGGGTTATATATGGATCGGCAGGCGGCTTTATCTTCCCCTCTTCGTTGTAGTATTCAACCTCCACCTCTGCGTAAGGCACAGGCTTGCCGTCCACCTTTACAATCCCCTGAAATACATTGCCTGCCCATAGGCCATAGGGCCTTGTCAGGGGCGCGATCTCGGTCTTGAGTCCTACCTCATTATCCCATCCCTCTTCTCTTCCGAGGGCGCTGACTACGACCTTCGTGTAATGAATGATGAAGCTCTCCTCTGCAGGTTCCCAGTATGGTTCAGGCTCAACAAAGAATATGTGGTCGCCAGGCCCTTTAATCCTATATTCAGCCTCCCACGTGGAAAACCCCTTCACCACCTTCTTTTTCAGGGTCGGAAGGAGGTCATCTCTCTTACCGTTTACCATAACTCCTACTGCCTTCGGTCTTTCCATGTTCATGTACTGACCTTCAAAAGGATGGATGAATTTGATCTGGAGACCGATTTTTTTCTCATCCCCCTTGGAGACAATGTCGTCAGAAGGGATGATCAGGCCAAAATGCGCCCAAACTGTTGAGGTTGAAATCAGGATCATAACTACCACCGCTAATACAAAAAATTTACAGCTTTTCATCTCCCACCTCCTAAAATCTCAGGGCTATCCCTGCAAGTATTGAATAGTCGGTCTCAGGTTTATTGAGGCCACCTTTAACGCCGAAATCAATGTCAAAATTCTCCGAGAGTGAATAGATTAAGCCGCCCAGAATAAACGCAGGATGGGTGCTTGAAGCTTCATCAGCATTTCTCTCCACTCCGATGTTCGCAACAACTTTAAGATTTTTAACGACTTCTACCTCTCCGGCAAGGGAGGCATGCCATATATCTTTTCTGTTGTCATCTTTGTCTTCTTGAAGTTTGTATTCATTACGAGTGTAACCGAGATTTAAATGGAATGCCCATGGCTCGATCTCCTTTGTGGTGATAAAATACAGACTGTATGTTGCTCTTCCTGTCCCTAATTCCTTCTCCTCGTCCCCTGTCGGTAAAGTCATTCCCGGCTTCAAGGCAAGGCTTAATCCGTCCTTCTCATAAAATCGCCACTTTAACTCCAGCGACATATCGGATATCCCATCCTCTCTGGAAGTTACATCTCCCTCCTCTTTAACCCTGAACCATTGATAGGGAACACCGAGGACAATATCAAGACTGTCCACTATCCCATAGGATAGGATAGCTGCCGCTTCACCGCCTGTCTCTTTTTTCGTTACTCCCCCTTCCGTCTCCTTTTCATAGTTGTATTCGCCATTTACCTCCAATTGAAACTTCCCCTTGCCCTGCGTGCCCGCATCATCAGTGATAAGCGGATGGGCGGCGTAGGAGTTAGCAGCTAAACCCATCACAAAGAGTAATACAGTACAGAACAAACCGTAGAACAATAAACCCCGCTTAAACTTTGAACCTTGTAACATCTTGCATTTCCTCCTTACGAGTTTTAAAACCCTCCACAGAGGGCTTTGATTTTCATAATACAATAATTAAATTCGTGTTACCAAAGGGTAAAATTTTTAGGTAACTTCACCTCTCTTTTTCCACGACTTTAGAAGTGCCCATAATCCAAAGAGTGCCAGAAGGAAGCTGATACCAACAAAGGCTTTTGTGTACTGTGCGACGAGAGGTTTCTTGAAAGAATCCATAAAGAGATTTTCGCTGATATTCACTACAACTTGAGTGCCGTGCATCCCGTGTTCAGATTCTCCATAGACCTTTATAATCCATATCCCCCGCCGATCGGGTAAGAATGAAACAAAACCATTCCTGTCGGTTCTCCCTTTCTGATGGGGAATTTTGTCTCCCGGACCGAATATCTCATAAGAGGAGTAGCTCGCAGGATCATCCTCCGCATAGAATACTCTCACGCTGACACCTTTGTTTTCGACTCGATAATGGACGGAATGGGCTTCTGCCCCTGAAATCATCAGGAGCAGAAGCATGAAACCGAGGTAAAGCACCTTCAACATTATTTAACCTCAAAAGTCATATTTGTTGAAATCGAAAGGAGATCTGCATCGGGATCATCTTTTAATGCAGTTTTATAACTTGCATTAATTATTTGATTACAACCTTTTTCAATAACAACGTTAGCTACGCCATCCTTGTCTGTCGCGGAATACTCTTTTAGATTTCTTTCGTGGGTGCATCCAGCTTTGATTGTAGCGCCCTCAAGCGGTTTTCCTTCAAACAACACCTTTATTGGGAGTGTTTCTCCAATCTTGATTGCGAATGGGTTTTTCTGAGGTACTATCTCGAGTCTCAAACCGATAGGCTTCGAGGATACATCACTTGGACCTACCATGGCTTTAGAATATTTATATGATCTAGTGGACTCTATAATCTCAAAATTCCCCTTTGCTTCCCTTTTCGTAAGTTTTTTCGATCCTTCTGTTGTTTTTACCCCGTAGCCGCCGTCAAAGAGCATACCAATGGTTGCGGCCTCTCCTTTTGGGGATATTAGGGCGCTCTCTTTTCGTTTTACAATTTCGACTTTCACAGCCTTCCCCTTGCTATCAAATCCTTTCACATCCTTTATCTTTTCCGGGTCATAAGGATCAAGCTTGAGGCCGTGTCCATATAGGACACCGATGTCTCCATTCCTCTTCTCCATCCATACATCATGGGCAAAGGCATTTGAAAACATCATAAAACTTAGCGCAATTGCGGTAATTAAAATGTGTCTCATCTTCTACACCTCCATAAATTTTAAATTTTTCTATCCACATACGATACTGACTTTTTAACAACTTAAAGCTGATACTTCACGCCGGCCAAACTATTATTAAAAACTGGCCTCGAGCATGGCAAAAAAGGTTCTTCTCGGATAGGGGTGAGATGCGTAGTAAAGTTCATCAGTAAGGTTATCGACAGCCATAGAAGCTTTCCAATTTTTAAGGAATTTATACATAAGCTTTGTGTCAAATACCAGATACCTGTCGACCCCGCCGTATCCTCCTCTGGTATCCTTGTTTTCAAGAGTATTCCATGCCTTGCTGGCATAGCTTCCGCCAAATGTTAAAGTAAGGTCATTTATGGGGGAATAGGATATAACGGCATTAGCAGTCCATTCAGGACAGCGAGGAAAAGTTTTTCCCTCTGAGATGAGGAGATTGGTATTCTTTAAGATTTCCGCATAAGTATATGCTATGTTACCCATTACATCAAGCCCGTCAATCAGAAACCTTCTTTTTTCTACGCTGAATTCAATACCCCTTTTTCTCATTTCATCTATATTTTGATAATTTGTTACCATTGTATAGATGTTAATTTGCCTGAAGATAGCGTCCTTTTCGGAGTTTTCAAAAAAACTGAGTCTGACTTTCCCGTCCCTGTCCAGACTTCTCGTGATGGTAAAATCTTTGGCGAAGATCTTTTCACTTTTCAGGTCGGGGTTGGTCTCAACCACGTCTCCTGCGGGAGTGATCTTTCCATAATAGAGCTCTCCAATGGTCGGGAATCTGTAGGCCCTGGCCAGCGAAAGCCTGAAATCCCAATTTTCATCAGGCCTGTAGGTAATGGCAAACTTGGGGGAAAAATAGTCTTCCTCTCTCTCATCCAGATAAGTTTTAACTCGTGATCCACCGACATCCTTTGATTTACTACCATCAAAGCCTCTCCACCACTCGTAGCGCCCTCCCAGATAAAGCATCCATTTATAGGTCAGGTCCCATTCATCCTGTAAAAAGACGGCATGGGTCCCGGTTTTTCCCTCAGAGCCTTCTGAGAGGGTAGTTCTTATATCGCGCTTCCAGTC
>JASEGZ010000001.1 GCA_030018935.1 Syntrophales bacterium | reverse complement strand
AACAAACCGGACAGATTGTGTGCTACAAACCGGACATATCACGTGTTACTAACAACGCTTTACATTTTTGTTGACATAGCTCGCTTTTTATCATAGTTTAATTTTAGACTTTAAGAAGCGATAAATTGCTAATGGTGGAAAAAGTAAGTTTAAGGATAAATCTAACCTGGTAACCTTAACCGTTAAGAAAGGAGAGAGATCATGACTGAAAGCACTTACAAGGTTATTGAGATCGTGGGAACAAGTAAAAATTCGTGGGAAGATGCGGCGAAAAATGCCGTGGAAACTGCAGGAAAGACCCTCACCGACCTGCGGATCGCTGAAGTTGTTAAACTCGACGTGACCATCGAGGGCGGAAAAGTTGCTAATTTCCGGGCAAGAATCAACCTCTCATTCAAATATCAAGAATAAGACCTTTGCAAAATTGAAAATTGGCTTCAGAAAGGGCGAATTCGCAGCATCAGCGGAGCTGGATTGAAGATTCACGTAGCTAATGCAAGATTTTTTCGCAACCATTCTTCGCAAAGCGAAATGTCCGCAAAGGCAAATGTTTGAGCGCGCAGCGCAAGTTGTTGCCTTTGCAGTGAAGTGAGCGTTAGGGGGTGCATCACACGCGCCCCTCTGCCCTTAAGGCGGAATACATTCATGTCCCCCCATGGTCTGGCCGGGGTCAGAGCCCTGCCTCTTTTAAAATCTCCGGTACTACCTCCTCTTTCCCGATAGCCATAATATGGACCCCATCGCAGATCCGTTCCTCCTTGATCTCACGGATCATACGCCCGGCTATCTCGATCCCCTTGCCCAGGGCACTTCCCTTGGGGGCGGCGGCCATTTCATCAATCAGTTCCTGCGGCACCCTGACGCCCGGTACATTTTTATTCATGTAGCGGGCCATGGGGGCGGAGGTGAGAAGAATAATACCCGCCAGTATCTTCACGGGAAATTGACGGGCATAGGACATAAAATCTCTGAATTTATCCAGGTCGTAGATGGCCTGGGTCTGGATGAACTCCGCCCCGGCCTCTATCTTCTTTTCAAATTTGATCAACTGAGGCTCCAGGGGATTGGCCTCCGGGGTCACAATAGCCCCGGCACAGAAGGATACCGTACCGTCCAGTTCATTCCCCCCCAGGTCTTTACCCTTCTCGAGTAGGCGGATGGCCGCCAGAAGCTGGGAGGAATCCAGATCAAAAACCCCTCTCGCCTCCTTATGGTCACCTACCACGATGGAATCACCGGTCAGGCAGAGGACATTGCGTATCCCCCGACTATAGGCAAAGAGAAGATCAGCCTGGAGGGCCAACCTGTTCCGATCCCGGCAGGTCATCTGGAGAATAGGTTCCCCCCCCTGTTCCTTTACCAGAAGTGCTGCTCCCAGAGAGGGATAGCGCATGACGGAACTCTGGTGGTCGGTAAGATTTATCGCCGCCACGCAATCCTTCAGGAGGGCGATATGATGGATCATTTTTTCCAGGTTCGTTCCCTTGGGCGGACCAACCTCACTGGTAACGATAAACTTGCCAGAGGCTAAAGTTTCTTTAAAGCTTGCGGCCATGGCTTAGATACTCCTTTCTTCCTGGGGAACGAAAAAGACTCCTGGACGAGGAGCTACCTGGTGATTTCTCGGCCCCTGGTACCTCCGCATGAGGTCCAGCTTCCCTAAGTTCTCCAGGCGCTGGTAAATCAATGTCCAGGCGCAATCCTTTTGCGGGTCAATCTCACATTTTCCCTCCCTGGTTCCTCCGCAGGGACCATTGACGAGACCCTTGTGACAGGTGGTAACCGGGCAAATGCCCCCCGTCTCTCCGATGATGCAGATCCCACATTGGGAACAGACCTCATGAAATTCACCCAGACCTCGCTCTTTCCCGATAAAAAGGGTATCCAGGGCGGGTATCACGGCCCTCTCCAGCCTCCTGGCCACGGTCTGGACCCCAAAGGCACAGGTCATAATCAGAAGGACCTGGGCCTCGGAGATAGCTGATTGGTTTACGGCCAGCGCCTCCTGGGTGATTTCATCACAGGCCACGGGAAGTACCAGGTATCCGATCACCAGTCGGTTGGCGACCTCTAATTTTTCTTTCATCTGGAGGACCTCTGGCAGCCCGCCGGTACAGCAGAGGGTCACACAGGTCCCACATCCAATAATGAAAACCCGGCTATAGTCCCCCAATAAGCGTTCTATCTCCTCCATACTTTTTTGCCTTGTAATGGACCGAATCATGGAGTGCTCCTTTAGTTTTTACAATCCTTTAAACCCGCTTTCAGTAACCGCCGACTACCGCCTACCTCTCCAGGTCGCATCGGAGACAGCGGGTGGCCTCCTCCCTGGCCTGTTCCTCGGAAAAACCTGTTTCAATCTCGCGAAAATCTTGAATCCTCTCTTCCGGCCGGTGGGCGGGAACCTTCTGGCGAGGCATGACCTCCACCATCTCTTCCCCGGCGGCAAGGCGCACATCATCAACCACATGGACCTTTTCATCCCTGATCTCAATACGGGATGTGTCATTTCTCAGGTATTTATCAATGGCCAGGGCAGCCCGCCGCCCAGCCGCAATAGCATAGATCAAAAAAGTTGGTCCCGTAACAAAGTCCCCACCGGCAAATATCCCGGAAATGTTGGTAGATAAGGTGTTTGAGTCCACCTGGAGGGTCCCCCAGCGCGCCCGCTCTAACTTGCTGTCCGGGGGGAGGAAACTCAGGTCCGGCGCCTGGCCCACCGAGGGGATCAGGGTGTCCAGTTCCACAAAGAATTCTGATCCCTCTATGGGGACGGGCCGGCGGCGGCCGGAGACCTCCGTCTCCCCCAGACGCATTCGTATACACTCTATCCCTTTAAGTTTCCAGCCTTCGCTCACAATACGGGTGGGGCTGACGAGAAAGTGAAAATGAATACCCTCCTCCACGGCCTCCTGATATTCACTTTCTGTAACCGGCATCTCCTCCCGTGTACGGCGGTAAAAGACACTTACTTCTTCTGCACCCAGACGAAGGGCGGTACGGGCGGAATCCATCGCCACGTTTCCACCGCCAATGACCCCTACCCGTTTCCCCACAGAGACAGGCTTCCCTACCTTGACATCCACGAGAAATCTCAGGCCGTAGAGCAATCCCTCCAGACCCTCTACCTCTCCTGGTATCCCTAACTGACTGCTCCGCTGCGCCCCGGCAGCGATAAAGACCGCAGTGTAGCCCTCTTTCTTGAGGTCGTCCACCGTATAGTTCACATTGATGGGGGTACTGTAGCGGATCTCCACCCCCCTGGCCTGAATATGGGCGATCTCTCTTTCCATGACTTCCTTGGGAAGTCGGAAATCCGGGATGGCCACCCCTAACATTCCCCCTGCTACTGGCAGGGCCTCGAAAACTGTGGGGCGGTATCCCATCCTAACAAGAAAATAGGCACAGGAAAGCCCTGCCGGCCCGGCCCCTACAACGGCCACCCGCTCTTTCCTGGTCACGGGAAAGGGAGGAGGTGGTTCCCCGACATTCTCAAAGTACCAATCGGCGGCAAAGCGTTTTAAAGACTTGATGGCCACCGGAGCATCCAGCTCTCCCCTCCGGCACTTGAACTCACAGGGATGGCTGCAAATCCGTCCACAGATAGCGGGGAAGGGGTTCCTCTCCCGTATCAGTTCCGTGGCTTCAGCGTATCTCTCCTGGGCGATCAGGGCCACATAAGAAGGAACATCAATCCCGGCCGGACAGGTATGCTGACAGGCCGAGATAACCATGGCATCACAGACCGCTGCCGGACACTTATGCTCTTTGATATGGGTCTCATACTCTTCCCTAAAATAGGTCAGGGTAGAGAGTACGGGATTGGGACAGGTCTGCCCCAGGCCACATAGAGAACTCTTTTTCACGTTTTCGCCGATATTCCTCAGACGTTCAAGATCCCCTTCTCTCCCCTCTCCCCTGGTAATGCGGGTGAGGATCTTGAGCATCTGGAGGGTTCCGAGGCGACAGGGAGTGCATTTGCCACAGGACTCATCCTGGGTAAAGGTGAGAAAAAAGCGGGCGAGGTCCACCATGCAGGTATTCTCATCCATGACGATAAGCCCCCCCGATCCCATCATCGAGCCTACCTCCCGCAGAGAGTCATAATCAATAGGCAGGTCGAGAAAACGGGCCGGGATACACCCCCCTGAAGGCCCCCCCATCTGGGCGGCCTTGAAGTTGCGGCCCTTCGGGATACCCCCCCCGATATCGAAGATAACCTCCCTGAAGGTAGTACCCATGGGAACCTCCACCAGGCCGGTGTTATTGATCCGGCCGGTGAGGGAAAAGATCTTTGTCCCCTTACTCTTCTCTGTCCCGATATTTGCATACCATTCCCAGCCTTTCAGGATGATGGACCGTACATTGGCAAAGGTCTCCACATTATTGATGCAGGTGGGCTGCCCCCTCAGGCCAGCCTGGGCCGGGAAGGGGGGACGGATACGGGGCATCCCCCTTTTTCCCTCCACCGAGGTGATGAGGGCCGTTTCCTCCCCGCAGACGAAGGCCCCGGCCCCCTCTTTGATCTTAATTTGAAAGGAAAAATCCGTTCCTAAGATCCTGGACCCGAGAAGGCCAAGCTCTTTCGCCTGCCCCAGGGCGATCTTCAGGTGCCTGGTGGCGAGAGGGTATTCTGCCCGCACATAGATGTACCCCTCTGTGCTCCCCATGGCATAGGCGGCGATGAGCATCCCTTCCAGGACGAGATGAGGATTTCCTTCCAGCACACTGCGGTCCATGAAGGCCCCCGGATCTCCTTCGTCGGCGTTGCAGATCAGATACTTTGCCTTTCCGGGATTTTGCCGGGTAATGCGCCATTTAGTACCGGTAGGGAAGCCGGCCCCCCCCCGGCCACGGAGACCCGATTTTTCCACCCAGTCAATCACCTCTTCAGGGATCATGGAGGTCAGGGCCTTACCCAGAGCTGCATACCCTCCGCGGGCGATATAATCCCCTATCTCTGTGGGGTCAATCCGTCCATTATCACTGAAAACAATTCTCTTTTGTTTATCATAGAAGGGGATCTCATGATCGTAGATGAATTTCTTCCCCGTCACCGGATGGGTGTAAAGTAATCTCCCGATGACATTTTTCTGGATAAGGGTCTCGCGGACCACCTCCGGGACATCTTCCTTAGTCAACTGCTGATAGAAGATCTCCTCCGGCAGGATCACCGTCACAGGACCACGTTCACAGAATCCATGACACCCTGTCTTTTTGACATCAATCTTACCTTTAAGACCCTGTCTTTCTATCTCCTCCGTAAATGCCTTACGTACCTCCTCGGAGCCCCAGGCACTGCATCCTGTACCTCCACAGATCGTCACGCAGGGCTTGGCAGGATCCCTCTCTTGTATCAACTTCTGTCGGAAGTGGAGTAAATCTTCTACATTCCTCAATCTTTCCATGCAGACCTCTTTCACCCTAAAAACAGGAATAAATGCAGCCAAATCTTTGGCTATCTATAAGAATGCAAAACTGTCTCTATCTTCCTCGGATTCATCTTCCCATAGTAAGTGCGATTAACCACCATTACCGGTGCCAGGGCACAGGCACCGAGACAGGCCACCGTTTCCAGGGTAAAATGAGAATCCGGGGTAGTTTCTCCATCTTCGAGATTAAGTTCCCGCTGCACCACCCGCAAAACCCCTCTCCCCCCGCGCACATGACAGGCAGTACCCCGACAGACCCTGACCACGTTTCTCCCCCTCGGATACGTATAAAACTGGGAGTAAAAGGTGATGACACCCTGCACTTGAGAGGGAAAAACCTTTAAGACCCCGGCAATGTGAGGAAAGGTCTCTGGAGGAATATAACCAAAGACCTCCTGCACCTCCTGGAGAACCGGGATGAGGGCCTCGGGATCACCCCGGTAAGGGTTCAGAATCTCATTGAGCTTAGGCAGCGTCATCTCTGTCTGGTTCATCGTCAATCCTCTCAATTCTGACGGCACAACCTTTCTGAAGTTGTGATTTGGTCTCCTCATCCCAGAGGTGATCGAGGAGACGGTTCTCCCCCCTGCTGGGATAGCCATGGGAAGCAAAGATCAGCCCCCGGGGAAGATCAGGATCAAAGCGAATCCTGCTCTGTATCTCCCCCTTCCGCGAAATTATCCGTATCTCATCCCCTTCCGCAAGACCCAGGGCCGCCCCCTCCTCCGGCGAGATGGCTACGCAAGGATCGGGTGCCAATTTTTTCAGGCGTGAAGAGCGGGAGGTACGGGTCCCCCACCCGAGGTGGTGCCTGACCGCCCCTGTCATAAAGTAAAAGGGGAAATCCTCTTCTTTTTCTAAAAATTTCTGAGGTGTATCTGTCCCAGAAAGGAGAAATCTCGGTCGCACCTGCCCAGGGGAAAGCCGGCCCTCCCCTCTTACAAGGAGATGCGTGGGGATGCCCCCATAGAGAGGCGCCTTCTTTCCGATTTCCTCCCAGAGTTCCGTCGGCTCCTCCGGGGCAATCCTCTGGCCCAGTTTTTCCCCCAGACGCCGGAAGATCAGGCCATCGGGAAGACTATTCCCCAGGGGTGGGAAGACCTTGTTGATCTTCTGGATTCTGCCTTCAAGATTGATCACCGTTCCCTCCTTCTCGGCAAAAGATGCCGCCGGTAAAACCACCCGGGCCATGTTTGCCGTCTCGGTGAGATAGAGATCCTGTACCACAAGAAAGGGAATCCTGGCCAGAGCCCTCTCCACCCAGGCGCGATCGGGAAAGGAAATCAGAGGATTTTCACCCACGATATAGAGGGCATTAAGTTTCCCCTTGTCAGCGGCCTGGATCATCTCAAGCGCCGTCAGCCTTTCCTTCTCCGGTACCTGGTTGGCGTTCGCCCCCGAGGGCACAAAACCGGGCAGGAATTCAGGAACTAATCCCATACCCCAGGCCCCAAGGGTATTGTTCTCCTTGAGGAGGGGAAGGATACCGACGTCCCATTCTTCTGATTCTCCTTTCAGGATCATCAAATTAGACAAAGCCCTCACCAAGGCCACTCCCTCCGGCTGCTGGGTAACCCCATCTCCAAAGATGCAGAGGACTTTTGCGGCCTCACCGAGAAGCCTGGCAGCCTCGTGTAGTTTCTCATCACCGACACCGGCCTGTCTGGTCAGTAATTTCAGGTTTCCCCTTGTAAAGTTTTCTTCCCACTCTCGAAACCCGTCGGTATGGGCATGGACAAATTCCTTATTCCAGAAACCATTCTGGAGCATGATCCGGGTAATACCGTGGATGAGGCTCAGATCACCTCCCAGGGCCGGTCTCAGGTGCAAGGTGGCAAAACGGCTCAAGGGGGTCTTCCGGGGGTCAATGAGAATCAGGCGGGCCCCTGAATCACGGATGGCGCGTTTAAGGTAATAGCTCAGGACGGGGGCTGTCTCCGCCGGATTGGCCCCGATCACGAGAAAGAGATCCGCCTTTCCCAGTTCACTAAAGGATTTGAGCATCCCCGGTCGGCCCATGGCATCGAGTAGTACCTTAAAGGCCGGTGCAGCATAGAGACGACTTCCATTATCCACATGGGGAGACCCGAAGACGGATCGGGCGAGTTTCTGGAAGAGGTAGTTCTCCTCGTTGGTCAGGCGGGAGGAACCCAAAAATCCGATCGCCTCCCCCTTCTTCTTGTCCTTTATCGCTTTCAAGGAGGACGCCACAAGTTCCAAAGCCTCTTTCCAGGATGCCTCCTTCCAGCCCCCTTCCTCACGTAACAGGGGGGTACGCAACCGGTCCGGACTATGGATGAAATCCAATCCGAAGTGTCCCTTAACACAGAGAGTTACACCGTTACTGGAACCCTCTCCGTGGGGTCTCACCCGGATCAGGCGCCCATCCATAGATTCCAGCGCGACAGAACAACCGCAGGCACAGAGAGGACAAACGGTCTGGCTCACCTCCCTCCCCGTTCCCGGCCAGGGCAGCCCCACCTCTGTGAGAGCCCCTGTGGGGCATAGTGAAATACAGGTCCCACAAAAGGTACAATTGGATTTCTCAAGGGGTTGATTGAAGAGGGTACTGGGCCGGGCTTCGAAACCCCGGTTCAGATAATCGAGAACCCCTTCCACCACCAGGTCCTGATCCCCCCGAATACATTTGGCACAGAGGATACACTTACTCATGTCCCGCTTGAAGAAAGGATTTCTGTCCTCCGAGGGGAAATACTGGGGCATGGGATCCATATCTATCAGGCCTACTCCCAGATCGCTGGCAATCTGACGGAGCTGACACCGGTTTCCTTTATCACAGACCAGACAGGATTCAGGATGTGATGCTAAAAGCAGCTTCACCACTATGCGCCGGCATTCCAGGACCGGGGCTGAATCGGTTTTAATGATCATACCGGGCTGGATGGCAGTGACGCAGGCAGGAAGAAGAGCCTTCCGGTTTTCCTCTTCCACGAGACATATCCGGCAGGCTCCGATATCTTTCAGGTGCGGGTCATGACAAAGGGTAGGGATAGAAATACCCATCTCCCGTGCCAGGGCAAGGATGGTCATCCCTGTCTTTCCACTTACCGTGGTTCCGTTTATCGTCAGGGTGATGGTATCCAAAGTTCCTCCTTACAGTTCCATTGCTCTGAGGCTCATGGTACGGCCGGCTATTTTCGCAGTTTACTTCGCAGGTTTCAAGCCTGCGACTACTATCACTCCTATCACCACAGCCGGGACAGACAAGACCATCCTCTTGGCTGATTCCTGACCCTGACCCCCTAATAGAGCGTTTCGTAAGTTCCATGTCTTCTCAACAGACGAGAGTGTTCTGGAAACGGGACGGTTCTATTTATATTTGCAATCTCCTTTTCCCTTGCCTGCAATGTCGGCTTATGAGTTTTTATCATATTTAATAGGCCTCAATTGTATTTTGGCATATGCCGCTTAACTCGTTCCCAATTGCACTCAGGTGCAATTCTCCTCCCCAAAATGGGGGGATAGTTGCACCTCGGTGCGTTTATTCCAACTCTGGCTGAAGTGCCAGAATTCCCCTACCCATGATAAATCTTGTCACTAAGTTTATAGCTTAAAGTTTTGCCGCCTCGAGGTATTTGGAAATACGGTCCTCTGCCCCGATAGGAATGAAATGGACTCCCTGGCAGAGGTGCCTGAGCCCCTTCACCAGATCGCTGACAATTTCAATGCTGGCTTTCTCCTTATCCGGTGCCCTGGCCAGCTTTTCGATGACGAAGTTGGGCACCAGTCCCATCTTGACATGTTTGTTGAGGAAGAGACACATCTCCGCTGATCTCACGAGAATCACCTCTGCGATCACCGGGATCCGCATCGGTTCCACCCGTTTCATGAATTGGTTGAAGGAATCGAGATCGAAAACCGGTGTGGTAAGAAAATACTTGGTCCCTAAACTGGCCATTTCCTCCATTTCTTTCAATTCCAGGTCGGGCACCTTCTTACCACAACTGGCATCAATCCCCGCACCCACACAGAACCTACTTTTAACAGGTATCTCTCTCCCCGAAATGTCATGACCCTCACGGAGACCCTCGAGCACGGAGAAGAGCTTCCCCGAATCAACGTGAAAAAACATTATCTCCTGGAGGCTATCCCCGGTAATGCGGTAATCTTCCGTAAAGGTAAGAATATTTTCGATTCCTGCCTCGGAGGCGTGGAGGAGGTGATCCTGAAGGTCAAGCCGATTCTTCTCCCGACAGGTGGTCTGGAGGATAGGCTCAAATTTTTGTTCCTTCAACACCCGACAGGTTCCCATTATATCCGTAACCAATCCCTCGATCTTCAGTTCAGGAACGGTCAGGGCATCCACCCTTCCCCGGATCCGCTCCACACTTTGCGCGAGTTCCTGGACATCTGTACCGATAGGTGGCTGAACTTCTGAGGTCACCACAAATTTTTTGCTCTTTAAATTTTCTTCCAACTTCATAAATCTCTCCTCCTTACCCTTCACTTCTTTAAGCCCAAAAGTTTGGCCACCTCGAATTTCAATTGTTCCAGGGGAAGGGGTTTGGAAAAACAGGCATCCGCTCCATACTCCTTCATCTGTTTAAAGGCTTCATCATCAAGATAGGCCGAGAGAACGACGATCTTTGTATCCCTTGTTTCAGGATTGGACTTGATCTTCTGACAGACCTCATATCCGTTGATGTCAGGCATCATGATATCCAGGATTAAGAGATGGGGTTTGAAATGGCTTACCTGGAGGCCCGCCTCAAAACCATCTGACGCGGAGATCATCTCATATCCGTACTCATCCTCTTCGAGGGCCTGCACAATCGTCTCCACAATGATCCTGTCATCGTCCACAACAAGGATTTTCTTTCTTTCCTCTCCCCCTGGTTCTTCGGGCAGAGGCATTCCCCTCTCCTGGAGAAACTTATCCAGATCCTCTTTTTTAATCCTCCGATGCCCCCCCACAGTCTTATAAGCCTTGATGTAGCCTGCATCAATCCAATTGATGATCGTTTTGGACGAAACATTACAATACTTGCCTGCCTGAGAAACAGTCAGAATTTCCATGATTTTATCCTTTTTAGAAATATTATCAAATTTACTAACTTTCCTGATAATATAGAATTTATAACTTGTCAAGAAAAATTGGGGGGTCCCTTCAAATAGGTAAACCGATAGTAAAGGTAGTTCCCTTCCCCTCCTCACCGTCTACCCTGATCTCGCCACCATGACCTTTGATAATTCCATAGCAAACTGAAAGTCCTAAGCCTACCCCCTTTACCTTCTGTTTTGTGGTAAAAAAGGCCTCAAAGATTTTGTCCCTGATCTCTTCCGGAATTCCTATTCCTGTATCCTGAATATGAATCAGGACATTCTTTTTCTCCCTTGCCGTCCTGACGGTGAGGGTCCCTCCCTTGGGCATAGCCTCCATGGCATTTTTAATAATGTTCAGCATTACCTGCCTCATCTGATTTGTAGAGGCCATCACCTCCGGGATTTTACTATCCAAGTATGTCTCCACCTTGATATTCGATTCCCTCATCTGCTTCTCCATCACCGAGAGAATCTCCTCAATCAGCTCATTAATCCTGATGGGCGTCCTCTTTTCCTCTTCAGGCTTTGAGAAACTGAGCATGTTCCGGAGCATCTCCGAGAGCCTCTGAGTTTCCGAGAGGGATAATTCCAAAATCCTTCTCCGTTTACTCTGCGGGGGAATTTCAGTTTTGAGGAGTTCCAGTGTGTTCATAATACCGTAGATGGGGTTGTTCAACTCATGGGCGACCTGGGAAGTAAGTCTGCCCATAGCCGCCAGCTTTTCCGACTGGAGAAGGGCCTGCTGCGTCTTCTGGAGTTCTCTCTCTATCCTCAATCTCTCTCTCAAGTCCTTAAAGATACCCACACTGGCAACCTCTTTTCCCCCCCCATTGTAGATGATAGACGCCGAAAGGTCTCCCTCGATCAGTTCTCCATCCTTTCTCCGTTGTGTAATAGGAAAGGAAGTCAACTTTCCCACCCCTCCAAAATCAGGCATTTTCAGTTTCTTCATCACTTCCCTGGCTACGCCAGGTGGATAGATGTTGCTGATATTC
Organism: Syntrophales bacterium; assembly: GCA_030018935.1. Classification (NCBI taxonomy): domain Bacteria; kingdom Pseudomonadati; phylum Thermodesulfobacteriota; class Syntrophia; order Syntrophales; species Syntrophales bacterium. Next base: position 97,012 of record JASEGZ010000001.1, on the reverse strand, counting down.
ATCTTTCCCACCACCTCCCCTGCCGTATAGCCCAGGATGTTTTCCGCTCCCCTGTTAAAGATGAGGATATTACCCTTCATATCAGTTACAAAGATCGCGTCAACCGAACTCTCAATCAGATTTGTTAAGAATTCGTTCGCCTCTCTCAGTTCTCTTTCCATCCTCTTTCTTTCGGAAACATCGTTCATGATCCCTTCATACCCTATGATCGTTCCCTTTTCATCCCTTTTTGCATGGGCAGTAACTAAAACCGTGATCTTCTCGCCATTCTTTTTCTTAAACTCCAATTCAAGCTCTTTAACGAATTCCTGTTTTTCAATCAAACCCTGAAAGGCCGTGCGATCTTCCGGCCTCATATAGAGATCCTTGGCGATATCAATCTGCAAAAATTCATTTTTATCCTGGTATCCCAACATCTCAAGCAAAGCCTGATTGCAGTCGAGAAAACGTCCCTCATTGGTACTGATATAGAGGCCATGCCGCACCCTTTCGAAGAGGTTACGGTATTTCTCCTCCGATTCCTTTAAATCCCTTTCGTACTTTTTTCTCTCCGTAATATCCCGGAGATAGGCATAGGTCCTTACCCCCCCCTGCTCCAACTTCTCAATGGTAATGCAGACCTCTGCATCCCTTTTTGTACCACTGCTCGTTATGATCTCCATCCCTGTACAGAGCCGTTTACTTTCATCCGCTCCCAATCCTGAATGCATTTGGGCAAGATAACCGATATCCCCCTCAATCAGGAGACAACGAAAATCCTTTCCTATCAATTTCTCTTTTGGGTATCCGGTCAGTTCAGAGGCAACGGTATTGGCGAACTCGATCCGGTACGCCTCATCGAAGACGATAATGCCATCATCACCCATCTCCGCGATCTTCTCAAAGCGTTTAGTCGCCTCATGGATGTCTTGCTGGATTACCTTTTGTTCAGACTCTTTTAACCTCTTCTCCAGATCGGTTACCTTTCGTTTCAGTGCTTCACAACTAAGGCTTTGTCTCATGATTGTCTACCCTCTTGCCCAACTTTACAATAACCGTAACTACTCGCTACAATTCACGGTAATTGCGGCCTGGGCAGAAGACCTGCCGCTTCGGCAATCTCCGACACCTTCTCCTCCCACTCAATGGCCATAATGTGTATCCCCCGGACGCCGGGGATCTCTTTTAACCTCTGGATCGTCTCCACGCAGATATTTATCCCCTCCTCTGCCTGCTGCTCCTTCGGCACCCCTTTCATCCTCTCAATCATCTCATCCGGCACATCCATTCCCGGCACCTGATTTTTCATGTACCGTGCCATCCCTACCGATTTAAATGGCGTCACCCCTGCCAGGATTGCACATTTCTCATGCAACCCCCGGTCTCTCACCATCACCATCCAGCGTTCAAACCGCTCCAGGTTATAGATACACTGTGTCTGGATAAATTCACAGCCGGCCTTTACCTTCTTTCCCAACCGGGGCGCCCGTATCTCAAAGGGATCTGCAAAGGGATTCTCCGCCGCCCCGATGAAGAGCATCGGTTTTCCCTTGATCTCCTCTCCACCAATAAATCTTCCCTCATCCCTCATTGTTCTCACTGCCTGAATCAACTGGATCGAATCTATGTCAAATACATTCTTCGCCTTCGGATGATCTCCGAACTTCTGATGATCACCGGAAAGACAGAGGATGTTGTTGATCGAAAGCGCCGCTGCGCCAAGAATGTCACTCTGGAGAGCAATTCGATTCCGGTCCCGGCAGACCACCTGGAGGATCGGATCAAACCCCATCTCCTTCAAGATCACACAGGAGGAAAGAGAGGACATTCTTACTACCGAGGTCTGATTATCCGTTACATTGACCGCATCCACCACTCCCTTGAGCAGCTCTCCCTTTTTACGCACTACTTCCGCATCGGCACCTCGCGGTGGCCCGCACTCCGAAGTAACTACAAATCCTCCTGCATCCAGGATCCGCTCAATGTTTGATCTGGTGTTTGTCATAGCCTCAAATCCTCCCTTACTCTCTTCCTCGGTCCCCCATCTCTTGCCGTCGTCCAATCCTTAACCGGGATAATCTCTTCATAGCGATCCATCTGGCCGAGTTCCTGCAACCGATCTATGATCAACTGCCAGCCACAGTCAACCTCTTTGTCAATCTCACACTTGCCTCCTGAAGAACCGCCACATGGACCATTAAGCAAGCTCTTCGCACAACGGGCAATCGGACATATTCCACCCGTCTTATCCAGGATGCAGCTCCCACAGCCCTGGCATCGCTCCGACCATACCCCCTGCTCCAGGGTCACCCCTAAGAAGGTGGTATTGACCGCCGGCACCACCAATTTCGACCGGTAAGTCTCTGCCACATATTGAACCCCGGCCCCACAGGCCATGGAGAGGATTAGCTCATAGTCTCCCACAAAGGGGCGGATCTGATCAATGTATTCATAATCACATTGACGTTCCAGGGTGTGTTCCTTTATCTCAACCTCATCCCCATCCTTTGCTCGGGAGAGTCGCAACTCCGAAGCGAGGACTCCTACCTCCCTCTGTCCTCCCACCGCACAGACCGTCACACATTCATTGCACCCGAGAAGGAGAATCTTCTTATAGGGTTTGACCATCTCTAAAATCTCCTCCAGGGGTTTACGATTTGCTACAATCATTGCTTCCTCCGATAATTACAGCGCCATAGAGACTTTACAGCCCCCCTGTCCTGTAATTCTTTACTCTGTAACTACTCAGGTGTTTAGGCTGAAGACCAAAGGCTGAAGTGTCCTAAAAGTCTTCAGCCTTCAGTCTATCTACCTGTTTTTACGGGAGACGGTCCCAGGGATCGAATCTTCTCCGTCATTTCTTTGGCTACTGCGGCAAACCGCTGCCCCTCAGCAGCAGACATGTTGTACATCTCTAACCGTGAACCACCAATCCCCGACTCATCCAGTAATTCTTTCACATACTGAACACGCTTCTTCGCCCTTAGATTACCTTTAAGAAAATGGCATTCTCCTTCGAGACATCCGGCCACAAATACACCATCCACCCCAGACTCAAAGGTGCGAAGAATCATCAGGATATCCACCCTTCCCGTACAGGGGACCTTCACAATCTTCACATTGCTGGGATAATCGAGCCTCATCGAACCTGCCAGGTCCGCTGCGGTATAGGCTCAATACTCACAACAAAAAGCGAGAACCTCCGGCTCAAAACCGTTATTTTCCACCATACCTCTTTATCCTACCTGTTGACACACGTCATATGTCATATGTCTTATGTCTTATGTCTTTTATATTACGACTTATGACGTATGACGTATGACTGATGTTTTATGACATGAGTGCCTGGCATTTGGCCTCAAGCTGGGCTTCGCGAAAATGCATCAGTTCTATGGCCATAGCTGGACATTCCGCCGCACAGGATCCACACCCCTTACACTTCGCAATATCAATCTCCGCCTCACCCCGGACGTTGATCACCGGCACTTCATAGGGACAGACCCTTACGCAGGTCAGACATGCCGCACACCGCTCACCATCTACCACCGCCACAACTCCCCCTACCAGTATCTTCTCTTTGGACAGGATGGTACAGGCCCGGGCCGCGGCGGCCATTGCCTGAGAGATACTCTCGCTGATCAATTTCGGGCCGTGTCCCGTCCCTGCCAGATAGAGACCATCGGTAGCAAAATCCACCGGTCTCAACTTCATATGGGCTTCTAAGAAAAACCCCTCTGCCGTGCGGGGTACTTTCAAGAGGTTCGCTAATTCCTTATTCCCCCTCGGAATGGTAGCGGCAGACAGAACCAGAAGGTCAGGCTTTAAAGCGACCCGTTCCCCGATGGTATCATCCATAAGGGAAACAAAGAGATTTTTACCCTCCTTCTTGACTTCAGGTTTATTGCCGGGGTCATATTTGACAAACATAATCCCTTCCTTACGGGCCTTCGTATAGTAAGATTCGAGGAGTCCATAGGTTCGCATATCTCTATAGAGGATATAGATTTTCGCACCGGGACTGAGTGCCTTCAATTTGAGGGCATTCTTCACCGCCTCCGCGCAACAAACCCGGCTACAGTAAGGCCGTTCTTCATTCCTCGATCCTACACACTGAATCATCACCACCTGTCTTAACTGTGTCGTTTCCTCCGGATGGGAGGCAATGCTGCCTTCCAGTTCCAACTGGGTAACAATACGGGGGTCTTCCCCATAGAGATATTCAGTGGGTTTCCATTCTTCGGCGCCTGTGGCCACGATCGTTATCCCATGCTCGATCTTCTGATAGTACATAGTCGGCGCCACCATGATCCCGGTGGAAAAGTTCCCTCTAGAGCCGCTGAAATCAACGACCAGCGCATTGGTGATGACGACGATTAAAGGATGAGCGGTCACCTGCCCGATCAAATCCTGCAAATATTCCTGGACGTCTTCGCCCTCGATTGTATAATGGATGTTCCTCGCATTCCCTCCCAGCTCGGCCTCTTTTTCAATCAAAAAGACCTCATACCCCTGCTGAGCCAGCTTGAGGGAGGCGGTTATCCCCGCTACCCCTCCTCCGATGACTAATCCCTTCGGGATGACCGACACGATTGATTCATGGAGAGGCTGAACCAATCTCGCATTGGCCATGGCCATCCGGACGAGGTCTTTAGCCTTAATGGTCGCTTTTTCTTTCTCGTGCATGTGGACCCAAGAGCACTGGTCACGAATGTTGGCCATCTCAAAGAGGTATTTGTTCAGCCCGGCCTCCCGGACAGTCTCACGGAACAGAGGTTCGTGTGTCCTCGGGGAACAGGAGGCAACGACGACACGGTTCAGTTTGTACTCCCTGATCGCATCTTTAATCTTTTCCTGGCTATCCTGGGAACAAGCGTAAAGACTCTCATCTGTGTAAACCACATTCTCCAAGTTGCGCGCATACTCCTTCACCCCGGGAACATTGACCACACCTCCAATATTGGTCCCGCAGTGGCAGACGAAGACACCGATCCGTGGTTCCCCGCCCCGGACATCAATCTCAGGAGGGAGGTCCTTCTTCTTCATCATGGTTCCCCGCACCCCGGCAAGGAGACCAGAGGCGTTTGTTACCGCGGCGCTGGCCTGGGCAACCGTCTCGGGAATATCCTTGGGTCCCTGAAAAGTACCGCACACATAGATACCGGACCGGCTGGTATCAAGAGGGGAAAACCCACCGGTCTTGCAGAACCCGTAGGCATCCAGCTCAAGGCCAAGTGTCTGAGCAACCTCTCTTGCACCCTTTGAGGGTGTAAGACCCACGGAAAGGACAACCAGATCGAATTCCTCCTCCTGGAGATGATTTTCGGAATCCACATAGGTGATCATCAGGTTTTTTGACTTTGGTCTCTCCGCCACCCGGGAGACCATCGAACGGATAAACCGGACCCCATGTTCCTCTTTTGCCCTCTCATAATAGGCATCGAAACCCTTTCCATGGGCGCGGATATCCATATAAAAGAGCGTGGGTTCCACATCCGGCTGATGTTCACGCGCGATGACCGCCTCTTTGATGGCATACATACAGCAGATTGAACTGCAATATTCATTGCCGCCCATCTCGGTCATATCTCTGGAGCCAGAGCATTGGATCCAGGCAATCTTCTTCGGGGTTTTCTGATCCGAGGGTCTTAAGATAGTTCCCTGAAATGGACCGGAGGGACTGAGGATCCGCTCAAATTGGATGCTGGTAATAACATTGGGAAAACGGCCATATCCATAGGCGGTCAATCGTCTCGCATCGAATTCGTCAAATCCCGGGCTCAGGATGATGGAGCCCACTTCCATGACGACCATTTCTTCCTGCTGGTCAAGATCAATGGCCCCTGCCTGACAGGCTTCCACACATTTCTTCTGACATTTTCCTCTGCTTAAAAAGAGGCAACTCTTTTCGTCTATAACTGCCTTCAACGGGACGGCCTGGGGAAAGAGGATATAGATGGGCTTTCGCCTGGCCAAACCTTCTTCAAATTCAGAAGGCACACCCTTTTTCATGATACAGGCCTCAATACACGCCCCACAACCTGTGCATTTGGAAATATCAATGTAACGGGGCTTCTTCCTTACGGTAACTCTGAAGTTTCCGGGCTCCCCCTCTACCTTTACTACCTCAGAGTAGGTGAGGACCTCTATATTCAGGTGACGACCTGCCTCGACCAGTTTGGGGGAGACGATACACATGGCACAATCGTTGGTGGGAAAGGTCTTGTCCAGTTGGGCCATGACGCCGCCAATCGCCGGCGAGGACTCCACCAGGTAAACATAGTAACCGGATTCGGCCAGGTCAAGGGAAGCCTGGATTCCCGCGATCCCGCCTCCTACAACCATGACGGCCCCTATTTTATCGGTCATATATCCCTCACAATGGATAAAATTCTAAACAAATTCAAATATCAAAATTTTAAACTTTTTTGTTTGAGTCATTTGTATTTTGAACATTTGTGCTTGTTTAGGATTTAGTATTTCGTATTTAGAATTTCTCTGCATGAATAAGCTTTAAATCAATCCCTTTTTACTCAGCATTTTGGTGGGGTCAACAATATGCCGGCCCAACCATTTTTTTACATCTTTATGGCCGAGTGCCAATCCCATTAACTCTGTAAAATAGAGGATAGGGAGGTTAAAGTTTTCTCCTGCCTCCTTTTCCAGCTCCTCCTGGCGGGTATCGAGATTGGCCTGACAGATAGGACAACCTACAACGATGCAATCTGCCTCTGCCTCTCTGGCCATAGAGAGGAGGCGTCCAGTCAATTTTTTTACAATATCTGTCCGCGCCAGCATCAGGGAGGATCCACAACAGTCAGTTTTATACGACCAAGGTATCGGCTCGGCGTCAATCGCTTCCACCACCCTGTCCATATGCTGAGGGTTTTCATGTTCTTTCACTCCCGTAAGCTGCGGGGGGCGAACGGCAAGACACCCGTAATAACAGACGACCTTAAGCCCGGAAAGGGGTCTGACCAGCCTCTTCTTCATCTCCTCTAAGACCGGCTCGTCGGAAAAGAATTCAAGGGCATACCGGATGGGAACACCTCCCTCCCCTATTTCCTTTTCCGCTGCCTTAAGCCGGCTAAAACAGGCTACACAGGGGACAAGCAGTTCCCTGGCGGATTTGTTGGCAATGTCAAGATTCCGGCCGGCAAGCGCGATGGACAACCGCTCATCCGTACAGTGGGCGGAACTTGCACCGCAGCAGTTCCAGTCCTCAAGCTCAGAAAGCTTGATACCGAGGATATCTGAGACGCCCCGGCATGACTCGTCATACTCCCTTGCCGTCCCGTGGAGGGAACATCCAGGGTAATAAGAAACTTCTTTCAACCTCTCTTTCCTTTCTCATAAACGTTGAAGATCTCCCTGATCTCTTTTTTAGAACTGAAGGGGGGGGGGAGGAGCCTAATCTTTCCCCGGCGGAACATCTTCCATCCCAACTCGGTGTCTTTGAGAAAGTCCCGGGTCTTAGACTTAAACTGGAAGATGAGGCCAAGCTCGTAAACCCTTCCCCCTTTTTTGATGGCATCCAAAAAGACGGAGTGGAAAATGGGAACGTCCTCTTCCCCTAACTTGACCCCCGCATGAATCGCCAAGTGCCTTAAGGTATCCATGACTCTGGCAATACTGATGTTATTGGGACAGCGAACGCCACAGGTATAACATGAGGCGCAAATCCAGATGGTCCTCGAAGAGAGAACCTTCTCCCGATGGCCGTACTGTATGTGGCGGAGGATCTGATGGGGAAGGATACCCATCGCATAGGCAACCGGACACCCTGCGGAACACTTCTGACACTGATAACAGCTATCTATTGTCTCACCGCTCGCATTAACTACTTCCGAGAGGAAAGAATCTCCCCTCTGGCCTCTCTTTTCGTCTTGATTCATCATTTATAAGACCTTCTTTTCCCTGAAGGTCGCAAATAGTTTGCGATATTAGCTATAAAGGTGGTACTTCTCCCTTAGTATCCAGGAGAGTTCCGGGAGGAAGGTAAACGCCCTTTCCACAATACATTCCTCAATAGTGGGAAACTGACATTTTTCCTGGATTTGTGCGGTTATCTCATCGCCCTCCTCGCTAATATCCCTAAGACAACACCTCGCTGGCGCCACCAATGCCCGTTCAGCAATCTCCTCAACTGTCAAATTCGTATACTGGGCAGCGACTTCCCAATAATCTATTAACCGATCAGCTAATGTCTCTGGTGTTTCTCTGGCGAGAATCGCTGATTCAGTGGGGATGATACCCCAGCATATAACACCATCGCCTCTCAGAAATTCAGCCACTGCACCGGCATATTCCCTGGGCATGAATTCAATTTGATAGGCATCAAAGGAGAGGATCTCAATCCCTAATTTCAGCAGGTAAGGCAAGTTCACATTAGCGCAAAGATGGAGACCCTTAGGACCTTCTAATCCCTGAAGAAAGCCCAGATAGTCTTTCTGAGCCTGGCGGTCGTTGTAACCGGAGTAACCACTAAACACGTAGCCTAGTCCTGGCTCATCCACCCAGACAAAGGCATCTGGATTCCTTTCTCTGAGCTCATGGTACTGGACATTTACCTTTTTCTGGATGAAGTCAAATAGAACAGCCCTTACCTCATCATTATAGATGATAGGCTTCCGATTCTCATCAATCACATTGAAGCCAAAACTCACTGGCCCGGTGATCTGCCCCCTGATGGCATAGCATCCTCCCGTCTCCCTCGCCAGAAATTTGTGATAAACCACCGAATACTTCTCGCTCAGGGCAAAGGTTTCGGTATCGTCCATTTTTTCAAAATAACCCCCCAGTTCCTGTTCAAACCTGACCGTACTAAAGTTAAGCCTCTTATTTTCAGTATCTACCACTATACCGGGGAAATTCTCTGATGCCTGGGCATACATATCCTCATAGAAGCTTACCCTGGGAAGCTGGGGCCAGAATGGAATATCCAGACTCAGGGCAAATTCAATGGCCTTCTCGATATCTGTATAGGGCATAATGCCCATCGCCGTTGTTCTGCATTGTGGCGGCTTAAGCATAATGATATTTCAGTAACTAACAAGCTTTACACAGGCAATTACAGGTAATCCAATAAGCCGTTCCCCATAATCAGGAAGTAAGCTCATAACCAACCCTTAGCAGTATTTTTTTAATGGACAGCGAGGCAGGTGAATCTTCGGGTAGCTCCAGTAAGGACTTACCTTTCAGGTTATATCCCCTCACATCGGGGTCATAGTCTATTCTTCCTGCATAAGTTTCGCCTGTGTTTCGTAAATATTCTTCCGCTTCCTCAGTAAATCTATAGTTCCCTATCAGGTAAAGGTGCTTATAGCTGATTTTTACCCCTCTTGCAACATGTTTAATCCTTTCTATGTGCTTTATTGACTTCTCTGAGGGATCTAATATGACAAACAAATCATCTATACGAGGTGTTATCTTTCGGTTCAAATGCTCTAACCCGGCAGGTGAATCCACCACTATTTTTTCATAGTTTTGAACCAGTTCAGAAATGGCATCCTTAATTATCTCATCGGCCATACAATAACAACCTGGGGTTAACTTTTCCCCCAGGGAGATAAGATCAAATTTTCCATCTTTATATAGACAATCACCACCTTTGATCATACCTCTTATTAAATCAGAAGTAGAACCATCATCTGTTCCCTTGATATCCCCCATTTCTCCAATAATATTGTAGAGCGCCTCCGATACGGTCCTTTTCCCTTCCTTTTCCAGATCCACACCAAGCATCCCAACTAAGCTTCCATCAGGATCAAGATCAACAAGCAAGATGGGATAGGCATTGATATATCTGGTAAATAAGACGACAAAGGACGATTTTCCCGTTCCCCCTCTTCCCGTAGAGACGATTATTTTACCCATACCTCATTAAACCAATTTTGCCCTGGCTAAAATATTCATGACAGCGAGGCAGGCAGGTGAATCTTCAGGCAAGTCGAGCAAGGATCTTCCTTTCAGGTTATACTCTTCCACATCGGTATCATAATCTATCTTCCCCAGGTAAGTTTCACCTGTAAGTTGCAGATATCTTTCTGACTCTTCATCAAACATATAATTTGCCACCAGATAAAAGTGGTTATAGTGGATCCCCACTGCCTTGGTAATATCCTTGACCCTTTCGATATGCTTCAGAGATTTCTCGGAGGGATCCAGGATAACAAACAGATCATCTATATCTGAAACTATCTTCCGATTTAAATGTTCCAGCCCTGCCGGTGAGTCTATGATAATATTCGTGTAGTTCTTGGCTACCCCGAGGATGGTTTTCTTTAATAGATGGTCAGGAAAGCAATAGCAGCCTTCGAAATCCTTTGTTCCCAGAGTGATAAGGTCAAACCTTACATCCTCATATAAGCAATCACTCCATATTAAAGACTCAAGCCTCTCGTTTACCGAAACCAGAGGACTCCCACCACCCTGCCTTTCATCAATAACATCATAGAGTACTTCACTTACCGTCCTTTTTCCTTCTCTGTGAAGATCAACTCCCAGCATATCTCCCAGACTAAGGTCAGGATCGAGGTCAATAAGGAGTGACGGGGGCTTGAGATAGCGACTGCTTAAGGCAACGAAGGTTGTTTTTCCTGCCCCCCCTCTTCCTGTGGAAACAATTTTTCTCGGCATTCTATTCTACACTTACAGCCATAGCCTTTCCCTTTTACGTCATACGTCTTTTGACTTACGACTTACGACTTACGACTTATGACTTATGACTATTTTCTATGGCGGAAGTTCACTAATTGGCGAAAGCTTTACTACCGCATTGTATTCAGGAGGGCAAACTTGAAGGCATGAGCTGCATTTAGAACACTTATTCTGATCAATAACCTTTACTTCCCCCTTCCCCCCTTTAATCGCCTCTGTTGGACAGACCAGGACACAATGTTCACATCCCCTATCACACTTCTCAGGGAGGATGTAATAGGCGATAAGCTCCTTACACACCAATGCCGGGCAACGTTTTTCCCCTATATGGGCCTCGTATTCATCTCGGAAATAGCGCAAGGTAGTAAGGATAGGATTAGGGGCTGTACTTCCCAAGCCACAAAGTGATCCCCCCTTCACGTCTTCAGCCAGGGCAAGGAGAAGATCAATGTCTTCCATTTTCCCTCTCCCTTTCGTGATGTCCTCCAGAATGTGGAGCAGATGTAAGGTCCCCAGGCGACACATAGTGCACTTACCACAGGATTCCCTCGTAACAAAGTCAAGAAAGAATTCGGCCGTATCAACAGCACAATCACCCTCATCCATAAAGATCATCCCACCTGAACCCATCATGGAGCCAGCCTCACGCAGGGAATCAAAGTCAACAGGGGTGTCAAGCAGACTTTCTGGAAGACAACCTCCTGAGGGACCACCAATCTGTACCCCTTTAAATCGTTTCCCATTTTGCATACCACCGGCAATATCATAAACAATCTCGCGTAATGTCGTCCCCATGGGCACCTCGGTGAGACCAGGATTGTTAACCTTGCCTGCCAGGGCAAACACCGCTGTACCCTTACTCCTTTTGGTACCAATCCCGGAAAACCAGTCTGCTCCCCACTCAATTATCAAAGGGACATAGGAAAAGGTTTTCACATTGTTTAACAGGGTAGGTTTGGCCCATAATCCAGCTTCTGCAAGACGAGGAGGTCTCGGTCTCGGTTCACTCCTCCTTCCTTCCATAGCAGAAACCAGTGCCGTCGCTTCACCAGAGACAAAAGCGCCAGCCCCCTTTGCTATCTCGATATGAAAACCAAAACCGCTACCCATAATATCATCCCCGAGGAAACCCAATTCCTTAGCCTGTCTCAAGGCAACCTGCGTTCGTTCAACTGCGAGAGGATATTCGGCACGAACATAGATATAACCCTCCCTGGCACCTATGGCATAGCCAGCAATAATCATCCCCTCGATAACTTGCTGTGGGTCGCTCTCCAGGATAACTCGATCCATAAATGCACCAGGGTCTCCTTCGTCTCCATTGCATATCACATATTTTGGTGTATCCTTAGCAGTGCGGCATAGTTCCCATTTACTGCCGGCAGGAAACCCGGCACCACCTCGCCCTCGGAGCCCTGACCCTTTTACCTTCCCAATTATCTCCTCAGGCGACATCCTCAGTGCTTTATCAAGACCACGATAGCCACCATTGGCGATATAGTGGTAGATATTTTTAGGGTCAATGTAGCCACAGCGACGTAGTATCAGACGTAACTCGTGTTCAAACCGGGAAAGTTCGGGGATATAGGGACCGTTCTCCCCCTCTGTCTCGAGGGTTCCCAGGGCAAGCTCCAGACAGGGGTCATCACCTAAGATGTAACCATCGATCAGACGTGGGACAAGCTCTGGAGTTATGTTATGATATACGATACGGAGGGATTCGAGTTTGGATATGGTAACCAATGGCTCGGCATAACATAGCCCCATGCACCCCGTCTCTATGACCGGGATTTCCATGCTTCGCCGAGCCAGTTCTTTATTGATGAGATCGGCTATATCTAAAGCGCCGGCTGCCCTACCACAGGTAGCTGTGCTTATGGTAATATAGATCCTATTCTGCAGGGTCTCCCATTCTGACCTTGCCTTATCCTCAACCTCCCTGAAAGTCATAGTATTATAATTTAATTGAGCCTGTTCCTGAAACTGTCAGGAACAGGTTTCTCTCCCTCCTGGAAGGCTGAGACCTTCTCTCAAGTCATCAAGGAGACAGAGAATCCTGCTTATAAGGTATCAGAGATTCCTCCACCTTAAAAGGTGTCATCCCCGGATAAATTTTAGTCTTTATTACTACAACGGGAGCCAGCATACAGCAGCCTATGCAGGCGACCCTCTCCATGCTAAATTTATAATCTTCGGTAGTCCCTCCTACCGTAATGTTTAACTCCCTCTCCAGGGCCTCCAGGATAAGGTTGCCCCCTGCCAGATGACAGGCGGTCCCAAGACAAACCCTGATCGGGTATTTACCAAGGGGAACAAAACGAAACTGATTATAGAAGGTAGCGACTCCCCAAACCAATACCTTCGGTATCCTGAGGAAGTTGGCTATCTCCTCCATTGCCTCCCGGGGGAGATAGCCCAACTCTTCCTGGATCTCCTGCAAGAGGGGGATCAACTCTCTCCTCTCTCCCCTGTACCCATGTATAATCCCGGCTAATTTCTCTCTTTCCTCCCCGGTCATCTCTTTTTTCAACTCTTCTTAATAAACTCGGGAAGGAATGCCGCCAATCCCATCGCCTCTCTGGGCCCAACCACAATTTCCCACCCCGGCAGGGCATCCTCTAATTCCCCTTTAATACGTGCCACCTTCCCGGGGATAACTAACTTTTTGTGTTTTACCCTCTCAGCGATGCCACATTTCTTGACGAATGCGGCAATAGAATCCCCGCTGAACTTACCCGCCGCCCAACCTGTAAGGACACCAAGCCCCTCTGTATCCTTCACACAGAGATAAGAGGGGATTTTAGTGGCCTCAATCGCCGACGCGACAATAAAGTATGTCAATGCCCAGTTTGAAGTGATCAGAACAGGCGACCCTTCAGCCGGTTCCCCTATTTCATAGTACTTCTCTTCTACCGCCAGGGGAAAGCGGGGGTCAGTATAGATATTAAGCCTCTGTACTAAAAGGGGAAGGAGAGAGTATTGGTCGAAATCGGAAAGGACGATTATGCCTGCGTATTTTACTATTAACAGGGCAGCGGCAAGGATCTCCTTCAGACCATCTTTGGCTATAAAACAAGGGAAGGTAATGGTTGGATAGCCGAGGGGTCTTACGCTCTGCTTTAAGGCCGCCTTCCTGATAAAAGTCTGATCTCTCATCGCCTCCATCAAGCTCTCAGAGCCCGGGTCCAGGATTAAATCTTCAACCCCCGCATCCTTTAACTTGCCAGTCAGAGATATCAACTCTTCTATACCTTTCCCACGAACCCCTATTGGTGTAAGCTTTTCTTTAATCTTCGGTATTGCCCTATCGAGGTTCTCTCCGGTTATCGGGTAGAGAAGGGGATTTCTGTCCGCACATATATCCCGGGCAGAAAAAAGGACATCCATATCCTGGGAGATCAATACCATGCCCGAGTCTACCGCATCATAGATTTTTTTCACCAGAGCTAAATACTTATTCTTCTCTCCCGATTCAAAGTATGGGGCCACAAGGTCCGCCTTCAGATTCAGACCAACCCAGGGGAACTGAAGATTTTTTATCTTTCTTATCTTCTCCTCCACTCTCGATTCATCTTCCCTGTCCGAGATGAGAAGAGCGATCCCTGGTGGGTGGATAAAGGTCTTATCATGACGATATATCACCTCCTCGTTCCCGATCTGCAACTTATCTTCTCCCGAGCCTATGGTAACGAGCCTTATTGGTGGCGCTAATAGATCCGCGAGCTTTGCCTTCACCTCTTCTGAGAGATAAGGGCACTTATCCACAGTCGCTCCGCCAGATACGAGCTTCATAGCGAAGGCAAAACAGGTGGGAAAACCACAATCTTTACACGGCTTCCTCCCGGGAAGCATCTTTACGATTTCAGACCCTGAAATTGGCATAACTACCCTCCTGATTGAATACTAATTTTGGAATTTTGAGAACTCCAGAGGTACAAGAAGGATGGTTCAATTTTCCTTCACCCTCTTTTTTCCCGGCAATTGCAGATAACGGGACGCCGGGGTTGGCGAATTCCCATTTACGATTCTCGAAAATCCAGATGTTGATAGCTGAACACTTACATTGAGATTATCCCGGAAGCTCAACCTCTCCCTTTACCCAGGGGTGTCCCACCCTTTCGAGGAATTCAGCGAGTTCATCGGTGCTTTTCACATCTTCTTCCGTAGCTATCTTATCATACACCCCATCCGCCTCGAGAGGTTCCCTGTACCTTTCCTTAATATCCTTGGGCAACCAGACCAACCTCTTCCTTCCTCCGTCTGCCTGGAAGAATTTTGGTGACCTCAGGAGCTCGAGAGCAAGGCCGCAAAAACCCTCTACCTGTTTGCCACCACTCGTGGCACCGGCCATACTGGAGAATTTCACCCCCGCCGGAGTGAGTCCCGTATAATCTCTATGGATGATGCCAAAGGCATCCACCTCAGGGATATAAAAACAGATAGCCTGAAAACAACCACAGGAGGTGTGAGGATGTTCAAAAGCGCTATGGAGATAGACTTTATCGTAGTTTCCCAGGGACTTTACCTTTACTACATCATCAGCCCCCCCATATTCCCCTTTGATAGGATCAAGACATTCTCCCTTCTGAAACCCGAATATAGGTCCTTCAGGGTCAAGTTTATAGGCAGCTTTACAATCAAACCAGTTCATCGCCCCACAGTTTGCCAACCGAGAGGGGACAATAATGCAGGAATGTGTGGGGGCAAAGCTCTGGCAGAGAACGCAGCAATAGAATTCGTCCACATCCTCATCCTTAAGACCCAGTGCCCTTTTATCTCTCGCCTCATAAACCTTTAAGGCTTCAGGAAGGAGTTCCTCCACCTTCTTCTCATCTGTAATGAAGGTAATGGAAATATTCTCGATAGCGGCAATTTCAGAGGTATAAAGGAATATCAGCATCTCTCCTATTTCCTTTAAGGAGTTAAGACCTTTCTTATAGGAATTCTTACTTAATCTGAGCCAGATATCGTTCCTCTGCGCTATATGCCAGAATCCCTCGATATAGTTGGCATACATGTGTATCCTTCTCTCGATGACCGGCTCCATATCTGGTTCAAGTTCCTCTCCGGCAACATCAATCAAAATCGCCAGGGGGTAACTCCCCCCCTCCTCCAGATCCTTCAGGTCCGGTCCGATAATCTCCACCTTCTCATGCTCTACCTCCTCAGGGCTCTTTAATCTTGCCCACTCAAACTTATGACTTATCTTAGGTCCGCCAAACTCAACATAGAGATCCTCTTTTCTTATGGCCTCACCCTCATACTGGGGACCAATGTCTACATGAAACTCTGACATTTCTTATCTCTCCTTTCTCATTCTTTTCCTTAAGACAGATTTATGAACTCATCCTCTAAGGTTGGATATTAAAGCCTCCAGGAATTCCTTCCATTGCTCATCCTTCTTGATATTGGGAAGTGAATAATTGGCATGGGGAAAGTAAAATTTACAAAGTGTCATGGTCTTTAAATGGGGGGCAAAATGCTTCAGTACAGAAAGACCTTGCTCGGCAAAATCACTCCTTATGCCAAAAAAGATTACCAGATCGTGGTTCCCTTCCTTTTTAACTCCCATCCAATCAGGGTCCTTGAGGGCATTTATTATCTCCACAACATCGTATTCGCTATCCGGCTTTACCCCTGCCTCCATCATCTTTACCTTAACATGCCCCGTAGCACATATCGGGATGCTGGCACTCTTTGCAATCTCAAAAGCGTACTCAATAAGAAACCTTCCGTTGAGCGAACCTTTGACCAGGAGAGGTCCAAGTACAAGAAGGGGTCTCTTCGCCCTTTTTATTAACTTAGCATATTCTCCAGCATCTTCTATCATCCTGGCCGATTTTATTCCTGTCAAGACATTTACCCGGTGAAACGGTACAGTTGCACTCATTTTCCCCTCCTCCTTTTAGATAACAGAATCCACAGAAACCTTGCTGGGGTAAGTGCCGATCAGAGTTGGAAGTCCCACAGGTTCCTTTGGTTTCCAGCCAATTTCTTGTAGATATACCCTCGCTTCCTTCTTATAGACTATGGGGAGATCGGCATCCCTGCGAACAAAGAGATGAAGATCTTCGGGAAGACCACCTCCCATGTATTTCTTGTACAGGGATATATAGTGATTCAGTTTTATCGCCCTTCCCTGGGGGGTATCATTCCTCCTTATGCACAGTTTGGCGATCATCACCATCGCCTTCTCCTTGGTCTCGCATACATAGGTGAGATGCTCAGGTGCAGGCTCTCCTGTATCAACGACTTCCTTCGTCCTTGCATCCATGACCCGCCAATCACCCTCCTCTTTTCTCGAGAGATATAGCCTCCTATATTTGGAGGAGTGAGGTCCCAGTATGACAGGAATACCCAATCTATTACATCCCGTACCAATAGCTGCCGCCTTCTGAGAATATGCCCCCCAGGCCACACCACAGGCACCGAGCCTGTTCAGGGTGTGATCGGCTACTACCTCGTAATTTCCCCTTAATGGGAGTTTGGCGAAGATATTAACTACCTTTATTGCCGCTCCCGTGATGTGGCTGTTAGCAACACAGGAACCTACATTTACTATCCCACCACCATCAAAATCGGGTGGGTATTTCTCATAGATGGTCTTGCCATCGGCATCCTTTTTCATACCCGCAACCATGGCCGCACAACCTGAGACAACGACGATATACTTCCTCTTGGCAAACTCCTCCACCATCTCGGCAAGGTCCTCTATATCAGGATAGTTGGAGCAACCGACGAAGGCAACAACTCCAGGGATCGTGCCCAGCGTTATGGAGGCCCCCACATTCCTGATCTCGGTATCCATAATAGGACCACGGCCTGCCCTTATCTTCCAGCTCTCCTTACTTGCCGCCGTCTGCATTATCTTGAAAATGGGAACTTCACGAGGACATTCCTCCTCACATTTTCCACAGCCGATACATCGTCTGAATTGCTCCCTTATGAGGTCAAAATTGCCCTTGGCAACCTCAATTATACCGTCACCAATGGAGAAGAGATTAGGGCATACCCGCTCACACATGCCACAATCGTTACATCTTTCTGCCAGTCCTTTAGCCTCTTCCTCAGATAGCCACTCTTTCTTCCTCTGGGGGGCAATCTCCATGGCAACCTTTACTGCCACCTCTGCTGCCTTCGCTGGTTCAAGGATAGCGAAATGTTTCTTCTCCCCGACCATCTGTTTTACTATCTCTTCCGTTGCCATCTCTGTGGCATCGGGAAGCCCATACATCGCCTTGTCCAAGGTGGCAATAAGCGCTGAGCCAGCTTTGGAGGCCTCTATCGGCATGTCAGTCCTGATGCACTGCTCATCGGTCATGATGACATCGGGGATACCTGTCCTGAGGAAGAAGAGCTGCCGGGAAAGCGGGCCAACGACCTTGGCCCTATCCGAGTATCTGGTTGTCTCCAGGGCAGTGCAGCATATACCACCGACCTCGACCTTGTCATAGAGGTTATTCGCCCTTAAGTAATCAATAAGTGCCGTAGAAGTAACCGGATTATGTCCCACCACTAAAATTACCGGCTTGGTCTTATCTATTGCCCCCCATCCCAGACCTACCAGGGGTGTCTCTGCAACGGAGGTAGGATAATTAAATCCCACGATCTGTGCGATATCGGCTGCCTCCATTCCCACATGATCCAACATACCGGCGTGCAGCGCTTTGGATTCATAATCCAGATAACTCCCCTCCTGCCCCGTATGAACGGAATCGAGAAGATGGGTAATCTCCTTATAGACATACTCGATAGCTATTTTAAGATCGCTTAGGGTCTCAGGCTTTAAGCCAATAACTGTCCTTATATGTGGCGCTTCCACCTCAATTCCTCTACCGAGATCTATCTTTTTATCCGGACCGTGCTTTTCAATCAGGTACTCCAGAATATGAGCGCCATGAGCAGTGTGGCATGAACATCCTATCAGGCAAGCTAAAAGCACCATCCTTGCCTGCTGCGTCGCGATATCAATACCACAGGCCCCTCTCCTGTCCTCAGTGAGATCACACTTCCCAAAGGTGCACAGGCAGCAAAGATCACAAAAAGGGGCATACCACGGCGCATACGTTTTGAGAAGCCTCATATCCCAATTTCTGAGAGCAGGAACCTCCGGCATTGGTGTGGGACCTACCGGTTCCCAGGCAATCTCTGCCTTTATCAACTTTTCAATTTCTTCTAACCTCTTTCTTATCTCCTTCAATTCAGCCATCTTTTCACCTCCTCACTAGATGGTTTCTCTCACCAATTTCAATGTCTCGGGATGTCTCAAAACAAGGATATTTGCCCCGGCCAGGAGAAGTGAGAGGGCTGTTATCCCTTCCCAGAGCAGGCCCTGTTCCTTGTTCTCTTTTGCTTGCTTTGCCTTCCAGCATTCATCACCAAGATTGGCAATAATCGGCATCTGTGTCATACTATCCTCGGTGACTATTCCGATCTGTTTTACCCTCTCCATTAAAGAAAAGCTGTACTCCATGCCATAGCCCAGCGGGGAGGATAGGGGATCAATGACAATCCTCTCCGGGGGGAGGAGCTTACAGAGTTTGACATTCAGTTCTTTAAGGAGATTGATATCGAGAGGTGTCTGGGCAATAGCGGTATGTCCATGGTCTAAGATTGCCTTTGCCACCACTGTATAATTCTCCTTTTGCACCGGACCCATAAGGAGATTCTCGCCATCACACACCTCGGCAACCTTAGAGAGAACTTCTCCGTCCTTTTTCTCATCCCCTGAGCCGTAGAGAACTAAGGGGAGATTTACCTCACCAATTATCCTCTTCACCATCGCTGCTGCCTCTTGAGCAGAGGTATCTTTCTCCGACGGATCGGTGCTGATAAGATAAAGGGCGATGGCATCTACGCCGAATTCCGCACATCTCTTGGCCCATTTTACCGGGTCGGATATTACATCCCGGAAAGGCTCGACTAAGTGATCTGGCCAATCCGTGGGTTTCATATCAAGGATTTGTAAGGCAAACCTCGGAGGGTTGGGACAGGATCCCTGGTCAAAGAAATGTAAGGGGAGCCTATTCTCCCCTCCGATCTTTATTGCCTTTTCTCCCTTGCCGATTGTCACCTCCCTTACCATTCCCGTATAAGCTTCAACTGGTGCCCTGTATTCCATTCTTTACCTCCTTCCCAGATAAGTAGCCTGTTCAACATCTCACAGATGCTTGAAAATCAAGGCTCTGTGAGCATCTCTTAATTCACTTCTACCGCAAATTTTGTTAAAATATCTCATCAATTCCATACGGAGGTCAGCAAAACTCAGCGAACTTGTTACACCACCTGAAACGATAATCCCAGGGGTTGAAAATCTGCCGTCTCCCGGCGCTCCAGTTTGGCTCTGATCTCTTCAAATCGCCTGACAGTTTCTTGTGAATACAGGCGGTCCCCACAGTGCAGGCAACCCTCAGCGTGCACCTTCAAGATGGCAGTATGAATCCCCCTTCGCAAGAGTTTCTCAACCTCTTTCGCCACCAATTCACCACCGCAAATCGGACACTTCTCAAATGGCATCATTGCTTCTTTCTCCTTTCCCGCCAGTTGATCCACAGATCGGGATCAGGCCGATAAACCATGATCAAGACGGCCCATCGGTTCTGCTCGTTATATGCCCAAACACTATGGACAGGATCGCCACCGAAGGTCCGACCGTATATCAGACAGCTCGGATACGGCCTGTTGGTCGGATAATCCTCGATGATTTCACCGTGAAGAACCGAGAAGTAGATTTCATCAAACGTGAGTTAATCGGCCCTCGGCTTCTTCATCAGCATGGTCGGTGATCCGAACTCGATTTGCTCGGATCGCTTCGATGATGCCGGTGATGCCCCTCCAGCCTTTCCTCGTTATAATTATCCGATAAAGCCACCGTTTTGCCTACCGGTTGCAGGCTAAAAGAAGCGCGATAGCATTTGTCGCGAAATCTTTTTCCTTTTAGCCTGATGTTAGCCGCCATTGCAAACAAATCAGACCGTGTCCTTATTTGCTCCAATTGGAGCCACCAAATCCGCCTGTCTTCATCACTGCCTTAATGTTATTGGGAGATGTAACCTTTAAATGAAGCTCACCCGGCTGAGCGTATCTGAAGTTCCGAGCGAAGCAAGGAATTTGGGCGGAGTGCCGAAGGCACGAAGCCAGATACGCTCTGTTATCTGCTGTTACGCCACTTTCGAATACAACACGATTGTTGAGGATGGATGAGCGTGTTTCGTGTTCGTAACGCCAATGAACTGCCGTCTTATCACATCGAGAATTGACGATGAGCTGGTCCATGGCGGTTCTCAAGTTGTTTCCTCCCATGGAACTATCTTCTCCAAGTCTGCTACAAGGGGTGGCAGGTCCTCCATGACCGTATCCCATACAATGTCGAGATTGATGTCAAAATACCCGTGGATCAATCGGTTGCGCAATCCAATCATTTTTTTCCAGGGTATATGGGGATGTTTCTCCCGAAAACCGATCGTCACACCATTTGCCGCCTCGCCAATTATCTCCAGAAGGTGTACCAGAGATAGTGATAGCATTTCGTCGCTATCTAAATCCTCCCTGGTGCGGTTTCGTGCAAAATGCATGGCCCTGCGAGCGGCATCGAGGATATGGCGGACACAAACGATGTCATCACGCTGCATATTGTACCACCGCTGCAGCTAAGACTTTATCCCTAAAATAGCGGCTCAGATCCTCGGGTGTGCGGAGATCCACCTTTCGTCCACCCATCATGGTGGATAATTCTTCTTCCATATCGAACAGACGGAAGAAACTGGGTGCCTTTCCGGGCTCGAATTCCACCAGGATGTCTATGTCGCTACCAGGTCCGAAATCATCTCGAAGAACGGAACCGAAGATGGATAGCTTTCGGATGTGATGCTTCTTACAGAATGATGCGATCTTGTCTTCAGGGAGTCCTATTTGATCTTTTTTTCTCACGGTTCCACCTTCACGATATCTATGGGAATGCTCTTATTGTTGCCTGGATTTGGACGGCTTGACATTCGTCTCACACCCATTATAGTGAGAGAGCTTTGCAAAAGGGGTTCATCGTGGCTCAAAATCTTTTTTCGCGTCTTGTGAGAGAAATTAATAAACCAACGAGAACAAACGGTGATATAAACATTTGTCATCGAGAAAAAATCTTTGATTCGCCACTCAGAACCCCTTTTGCAAGTTATGCAAAGGTCCCAGTGAGTTGTCATATACATATTTTTCTCTGTGCGTAATTGCAGATAACTTGTTCACAGACGACAACGTCGCCTTTTCTTTGAGTTTAGCGGTGTAGATGACGTTGTCGTCTACACCGCCCTATAGATTATTCTCCTTCCCAAATTATTAACTTTCCAGCCAGGCATCGGAATATAGCGTCTCACCCATAAGAACCCTGGTTGTCTTCGCATATTCAATTTCTTTCTGAGATAGAGAGGAGAGAGCGATCTTCTCACCATCCATGATCCGGTATATAAGGTTAACGATCTCCGGCATCTCCCCTTTCACCAGGCTCATAAACTCTTTATCCAGGGGATCGGCGATGGCAGAATAAAGTCCCATTCTCTCCAGCATCACGAGGTAGGTACGGTTAAGGATTGGCCTCAGTTGAGCTGGTACCCCATTGGATACGTTGGAAAGTCCCACTGTTGATTTAACCCCGGGCAGGACATCTTGAAGTATCTTGATAAATTCCAAACAGACGACGGCGGACCTCTGTCCTTCACCGGCAGTGCCCACGGGGAGAATTATGGGGTCTATCCAGATATCTTCATTGGGAATCCCTAATTCATTGGCATACGCCACTGTGTCCATGATGCTCTCGATCTTAGAATCAACGTCAGGCGGCATCCCTTTATCCGTCATGACCGAGATTATCACATCACAGTTGTATTTATTAGCCAAAGGGAGCACCTGCTCTTTGGAGTCGGTCTTCCCCGAGGCAGAGTTGAGTAAAGGTCGCCTCTTGCAAGCCTTCAGGCCTGCTTCCATAGCCACGGGATTCATAGTATCTATGGAGAGAGGTAAATCGGTAACCTCCTGCACTGTATTGACCAGCCATTCCATTGTCTCTTCCGTGTCCTTCTTCATGGGACCAACATTCAGGTCAATATAATCAGCTCCCGCCTCAGCTTGAGCCCTTGACAAGTCCTGAATTACCTTTGCATTTCTCTCCCTTATCGCTATGGAGACATCCTTTGCAATAACATGTATATTCTCACCTATAATTATCATCTTTTCCTCCATCATTTGTAAGTGTTCAGCTCTCAGCCGTCAGCTTTCAGTAAGAACAAAAGCTTGCCCTCCTTCTTTGGGTACCAAGGCGCCCACAGGACAAACGTCAACGCACTCGATACAGGTCTGGCACCCGGATACACTTAGAGGCTCGTCCCCAAAGGTGGTAACCCGCCGTTGAAAGCCACGATAGGCAAAACCAATAGCTCCTACACCGAGCTTCTCCTCACACACCCAAACACACCTGCCACAGAGGACACATTTATCAGGGATATATGTAAATACAGGACTGCTTGTATCTACCGGCAGATCCCGGAGAACTTTCCTGAATCTCTCTGTATTAAGTTTCACACCCAGATGCCTGGCAATCCTGTGTAATTCACATGAGCCCTTTTTAGGGCAGTGGGCACAATCGAGCAAATGGTTACTCAAAATCAGCTCAAATGCTGTTCTTGCCAGCCTTAAGGCCTTTGACCCCTTGGTATCAACTACCATCCCTTCTGTTACTGATGTCGTACAGGCAGTAACCGGCCTTTCCCTCCCCTCTACCTCCACAAAACATAAGCGACAGGAGGCAAAAGGTTCACCTCTTTCCCTGATGGCGCATAAATTGGGAATATAGACACCGTTATCGAGAGCTGCCCATAGTATCTTACTACCTACGAGAGTCTCTACTTCTCTACCATCTATATGGAGATGTACAGTTTTCACTGCCCGATTGTAAGCCTCCAGCTCTCAGTTGTCAGCTTTCAGCTAAAACAGGAAGATGCATAAATTCTAAATTCTGACCCCTGATCGCTAATGGCTAATGGCTGATGGCTTACTTATGGTTTAATCCCCGCAGCAAGTTTGGCAGCCTTGACGGTGTTCATCATCAACATCGTAATGGTCATCGGTCCGACGCCGCCGGGGACAGGGGTAATGGCGCTCGCCTTCTCCTTGACCCCTTCAAAATCAACATCTCCACAGAGCTTGGCCTTCCCCTCCGGAGTCATCCCGATCCGGTTGACACCCACATCAATGACCACAACCCCTTCTTTCACCATATCCGCTGTGACCGCATTGGGCTTCCCTGCCGCCACGATGAGGATGTCTGCCCTCTTGGTATGGAAAGCGATATCCTTTGTACCTGTGTGGCAGACCGTCACCGTCGCATTGGCCCCTTTCTGTTTCTGTAAGAGAATATTGACGATCGGTTTTCCCACGATGTTCGATCTGCCCACCACCACCACCTCAGCGCCATCTATTTTCACGCCTGACCGGATCAGGAGTTGCTGGATACCTGCTGGAGTACAGGGAAGGTAGTCGGCCCCACCGATCACCATTTTCCCTACGTTGACCGGGTGGAAGCCATCCACATCCTTTCGGGGATCAATGGCGTAGAGGACCTTCGTCTCATTGATGTGCTTTGGTAAAGGAAGCTGAACCAGGATCCCATGGATCTTCGGGTCATTGTTATACTGCTCAATCAGCCTGAGCAACTGCTCCTCCGTAATATCTTCCGGTTGATTGTCCTGAAGAGAGTAAAACCCTAACTCCTTGGCTGTCTTCTGCTTCCCGGTAACATAGCTCACCGAGGCAGGGTTCTGGCCTACCAGGATAGTAACTAAACCCGGCTCCATATTATACTTCTCTTTTAATAGAGCCGTCTCCTGTTTCAACTCCTCCCGGATCTGCCCGGCGATTTCATTGCCATTGATAAGCTTTGCCGTCATCTTTTTTCCTCCTTGGCGAAAATGCAGGGAATGCCCCCTACCATTTAAAAGAGCCCCATTACCCTACCGGTTTGTACATCAACATCCACCCTTCTAAAGGCCGGATCAGAACTGGTCCCTGGCATCAGGCTGATGGCCCCCGTCATCGGACAGAGGAACTTCGCACCGGCAAAGATCAGTACATCGCGAACCGGCAGGACCCACCCCTTGGGCACCCCCTTCAAAGTTGGGTCATGGGAGAGGGAGAGGTGTGTTTTTACCATCATCGTATTGAAATCCTTCATTGCAGGATCGGCCTCAAGGCGTTTGGCCTTGGCCTCGGCCTCAGGGGTCCAGCTAACACCGTCGGCACCGTATACTTCCCTGGCAACTGTCTCAACCCGCTGCCGCAGCGGCATCTCAAGAGGATAAAGGAACTTGAAGTCAACTTTGTCCTTACAAGCATCCATAACAACGTCGGCAAACTCCAGGGCGCCTTCACCACCTTTGAGCCAGTGTTCCGAAAGAGCGCAACGGGCACCTGCCTGCTCCGCATACTTTCGTACCATGGCAATTTCATCCTTGGTATCTGTATGGAAGGAATTAATGCAGACCACCGGACTGATCCCTGATTTCTTTACCGTTGCAATGTGGTGCAACAAATTGGCAATCCCCTTCTCCAGAAGCCCTAAATTTTCTTTTGTATACTCTTCGGGAAGGGGCCGTCCTGCCACCACTGTCGGCCCGCCACCGTGCATCTTCAGGGCCCTGATCGTTGCCGTCAGTACCGAAACATTAGGAACAAGACCACTGATCCGGCATTTCACGTTCCAGAATTTCTCAAAACCGATATCGGCAGCAAAACCGCTCTCGGTGACGTGATAATCAAACATCTTTAAACCAATGCGATCTGCAATAATAGAGGATTGACCAACGGCAATGTTGGCAAAGGGACCGGCATGTACCAGGCATGGCTGGTATTCCACCGTGCACATCAGGGTGGGATTGATGGTATTCCGCATCCAGGCAGTCATCGCACCTGCGCATTCAAGGTCTGTAGTAGTGACCGGCTTACCCTTTTTGTCATAGGCAACAATAATATTGCCCAGTCTCTCCCGCAGGTCCGGGAGGTCACGGACAATGGAAAGGATCGCCATGATCTCCGAGCTAACCGTAATGCCGAATTTGGAGGCCATCATGTAACCATCCATCCTGCCTCCCATGCCGATAATAATGTTCCGCAAAGACTGGGCGCAAAAATCCATGACCCAACCCATCTCTATATTGGTAGGGTCAATGTCTAAACGTTTGAGTTTACGCTTGGTCAGCTCGGCATCGTCGTAGTTTCGTTCGTGCTGCATCCGGGCAGTCAGGGCGACCATGGCCAGGTTGTGGGCATTGGTAATGTCGTTGATGTCGCCGGTGAGACCCAGAGAAAATTCAGTCATCGGAATGAGCAGGGAGATACCACCTCCGGCGGCCGTCCCCTTAATATTCATCGTGGGGCCACCCGAAGGCTGGCGGATACAACCACCAACATTTTTGCCCCTTTTGCCTAACCCCTCCAGCAATCCCATGAGTGTAGTCGTTTTTCCTTCTCCGAGGGGCGTAGGGGTAATGGCCGTAACTTCGATGTATTTTCCGTCTGGCCTATCTTTCAGTCGCTCAATAATCTTCATGAAGTCAAGTTTACATAATCTCCCCTGGGGAATAATCTCATCCTTTTGCAAACCCAGTCTCTCCCGCCATTCTTCGGGGGTAGGCATATTTTCCTCAGCCGCTTCCGCAATCTGCCAATCTGCATACTTTCTTGGATCTAAATCTGCAACCTTAGCACCCATCATTCATACTCCTCCTTCTTGAATTTTATGGCATAATTTCCATTTATAGAAATTCTGACGCTCGCCTTTTTAAGGGTTTATTGATTTTTTGTCAAGGGATATTTTATTAGAACCCTCTTCCCAAACTTGAAAAAATACTGGGGTCTATGACGTCCTATTTCTTAACTGACAGGTATCCTTTGGCCAGGGATGTATTGACGCGGACGACTTCCCTGTTTATATCCCTCATCGGGTAATCCTCTGTAATTTCAGGAAGCTGATCCGCCTGCTGTGAAGCGCTGATCACGGAACCAGCCGGGACATAGCGGTGATCCGCCACGGTCACCCCCATGAGGATCACCCCCGGTTCGATGACACAGCGCCTCCCCACAGAGGATTTAAAGACCAGGGCCTTCATTCCGACAAAGGTATCATCCATAATAACGGCCGGCCCATGAATCTGTGCCTGATGGGCCAGGGAGACCCTCTTTCCAATATAAACGGCATACCGCCTGCCATTTACTTCGTATAGATTCTTCTCCACGGCCTTTCCCTCGCTCTCCGTCTCGAGGGCATGGATAACAACCCCGTCCTGGATATTTGAATCATCACCGACATAGAGGAGCTGCCCCTCATCACCGCGGACGGATGCCATCGGCGCAACCATGATGTTCCTGCCAAGAACGACGTTTCCGATAACAGCCGCCAGGGTGTGGACATAGGTCGAAGGATCAATGACCGGCTCCGATACCTTCGTGCAAAAATCCGTTAATACATTCTTCTCTATCATATCATCACTTCGCAGTTCTTCTCTTCAGCAGCTCTTCCCAGACCTCACTGACAATTTCTCTCGTCCTTTCCACCGAACCCTGGTTGTTAATGACAACGTCGGCATATTGGATCTTATCATCAATGGGCATCTGGGAGGCAAGTCTCTCCACGGCATCTTCCCGGGAGCATCCGTTTCTCTTCATCAATTTCTCTATCTGTTCATCAGGAGAAATATAGACCAGCACAACAACATCCACTAAATGCTGCAACCTGCCCTCGATGAGCAGAGGAACATCTGACAGGAATATCCCGTCTGGCTTGGTTTTCCCGATCTCGGTTATCCTCTTCCGCCATTCGGGAATGATATGGGGATGAACAATACGGCCGAGGACGGCTAATTTCTCTCTGTCTTTAAAGACGATGGCGCCTAATTTTGCCCGGTTTATCGTCCTGTCCTCATTGAGGATCTCTGCTCCAAAATACTCCACAATCGCCTTCCAGGCAGGACGATCCGGTTCCTCCACGTAGTGGGCAATTTCATCAAGGTCAATCAGACATGCCCCTTTCTCCTGAAACATCTTTGCTACCGTAGATTTTCCGGAGGCAATCCCACCTGTTAGACCCACATTCAACATAATGCCACATCCATCGTAACTACTCAGGAGCCAGAATCCAGAATAGAAGCAGTGTATGTCTTCCACAACAACCAATTTGGTAAATTCGGAAGTAGTTACCTGTTTCGCAAATAGATGATGCGAAGCCCTTCGAGGGTAAGCATTTCATCAACCACAGCGATGCTTTTTGTTTCAGGTGCGATGATCTTCGCCAGTCCCCCTGTTGCCACAACCAATGGATCTGATTTCACCTCCGCTTTCATACGATCAATGATACCATCCACAAGGCTCGCATAGCCATACACGATTCCTGCCTGCATACTGCTTACCGTATCCTTGCCGATGATGGACCTGGGTTTGCTCAATTCCACCCTCGGCAGCTTCGCCGCCCGGGCAAAGAGGGCCTCAGAGGAGATCGTAATACCGGGCGATATACATCCCCCCATATATTCCCCTTTGCCTGACACATAATCAAAGGTAGTGGCGGTGCCAAAATCTACGATAATAAGCTCCCTCCTGTGTTTTTCATAGGCCGCAACGGCATTGACAATCCGGTCGGCACCCACTTCCCTCGGATTATCATAAAAGATCGGCATTCCCGTCTTGATGCCTGGCCCGACAATCAAGGGCTTGATAGCAAAATATTTACTGCAAACCGGCTCTAAGATATTCAACATCGGCGGAACGACACAGGAAATGATAATATCCTTAATTACCTTCGAGCTGATCCTGCGTGATTTATACAGATTGAGGATCAGCATCCCGTACTCATCCACGGTATGATCAACAACTGTCCTGATCCTCCAGTCATGTACCAGTTTATCTCCATCATATAAACCAAGGACAGTGTCTGTATTTCCCACATCAATGGCTAAAAGCATATTAACCCTTTATGATGGAAACATCACCGGCTATGATCCGCCGGGTAATGTTATTTTCATTAAGCAGGAGGAGCGACCCGTCTCCATCAATACCCACTACTTCCCCTCTCTGCACCTCATCTCCAGACATCACCTGGATATGTCTTCCTTTAATGATATCGTATTTGAGCCACATATCCCTTATCGGATCGAATCCCTCCCTGATGTACCTTTTATACCATCTTTCAAAACTATCGTACAATTTAACGGTCAAATCAAGGCGGGAGATATCGCCCCCTGTTTCCTCTCTCAGGGATGTTGCAATATCTTGAATAGCCTCCCCGAATGCATCCCTTTTCATGTTAATATTGATACCGATCCCCACAATGATAAAATCAATCCCTTTCCCGGATGTCCGCATCTCCGCAAGGATACCGGTCACCTTTTTCCCGCCGACCTGCACATCATTCGGCCACTTAAGGGTAACAGAAGGACAATAGAAGGAGAGAAGCTCGGCTACAGCAACGCCTGCCATAAGGGTAATCTGGGAAGCACGGGCAGGTTCCGTGGGGGGTCTTATGATGATTGACGTATACAGATTACAGCCCGCAGGTGATTGCCACGCCCTACTCAAACGACCTCTTCCCTTTGTCTGAGCATCTGCAACGACAACGGTCCCCTCGGAAGCACCCTTTAAGGCAAGCTTGAAGGCAACATCGTTTGTGGAGGCGACTTCACGGAAGAAGTGTACGCTGCTCCCTATCAGTTTTCTCGAGAGAAGGTCCCTTAAGATGTCTTCACTAAAATCCACCGGCAGTTTTCCGTTATCCACAGCAGGTTATGGGTCATGGGTTATTAATCCTTCAAATCCCGATCCCTGTTTCCTGGCCTCTGTTCCCTGATTTGCAAGGATATATCCGATGCCGTTACGGAGTGGGTCAGTGCGCCTACCGAGATAAGATCAACTCCCGTCTCGGCAATCTGTTTCACATTGGAAAGGTTGACACCTCCCGATGCCTCAAGTGGTATTCTTCCCCTGATGAGGGAAACCGCTTCCCTCATCTCACCGATACTCATGTTATCGAGCATAATCACATCCACCCCCGAAGCAATGGCCTCTTCAACCTCCCTCAGATTCCTGACTTCAATCTCCACCTTCAATGTATGGGGAATACGATCCCGAACCCTGGCCACAGCACAGGATATACCACCTGCCGCGGCGATATGATTGTCTTTGATCAGGACACCATCATACAGGCCAAACCGGTGGTTAAAACCACCTCCGATCCTTACGGCATACCTGTCAAGAACCCTGAGACCCGGCACCGTCTTCCTCGTATCCAGGATTTTTGCCTGTGTCCCCTTGACCTCGTCTACATACTGTCTCGTCAATGTGGCAATGCCACACATCCTCTGAAAAAAATTGAGGGCCACCCTCTCCGCCGTCAGAATGGTGCTGAGCTTCCCGGAGATTTCCGCCAAGACATCACCCGGTGCCGCCATCTGACCATCTTCCCTCTCGCCAGTAAACTTTAAATCTCCATCCGAGAAGAGAAAAACCTCTTTGAAAATATCTATCCCCGCCACCACCAGCGCCGATCTGGCCACCGCCTGCGCATAACCAACTTCTTCACCTGTAAGCACAGCACCAGTTGTAACATCCCCTGTCCCTACATCCTCTTCCAGGGCTGCCTGTATCAGCCAGGGTACGATAGATTTCATAAAATACGAGATCACTCGCCACGCCCCTTTTTCTTAAATCCTACTAAGCACTAAATCCTAAAACAAATCCAAATTTCAAAACTATTTTACTCTAATAAATTTCAAGGTGCGCTCTTCCAAATCATATTGTTTTGAATTTTTAATTTTGGCCATTTGAGTTTGTTTAGGATTTAGGATTTCGTGCTTAGGGTCTCCATTCCCATCTCCCGAACCTTTCTGATGGCTGCCTCCAGCATAACATGTTTATCCCTCAGTTCCCTGAATTTCTCCTCTTCCTTTTTAACCACTGTCTCCGCAGCCCTTGTCAGGAAATCACGGTTGGCCAGTTTTTTCGAGACAAAGGTCAGTTCCCTGGTCACCTTCGCTATTTCCTTTTCGAGTCTTGCCTTCTCTGCGGCAATATCGGCCATCCCTTCCAACAGAACAAAGATCCGCATGGAACCGACGACACCCGTCGCCGCACCCTTCGGTTCTCCCACATCACCCCTGATGGTCAGGGTCTCGAGATGGGCCAGATCCACGATGTAATCTTTCCCCTCTTCTATAACGGCACTCAATTCCTTATCCGGGACAGAGATAATCACCTTTATCCTCTGCGACGGCGCTATATTCATCTCGCCCCTGATATTCCTGATCTTACTGATCACCTCCATAATAACGGCCATCTTTTTTTCTGCCTCCGGATCCCGATTGTCATCATCGGCAGAAGGAAATTCACTAACCATAATGGAGCTGCCATTGTTGACCAGGGCCTGCCATATCTCTTCGGTAACGAAGGGCATAAAGGGGTGAAGTAGTTTCAGAGAAGTTTTTAATACGGTAAACAACGTATGCTGGGCGGCAAGTCTCCCTACAGGGTTCCCCCTCCCGTAGAGGACGGGTTTTATCATCTCCAGGTACCAGTCGCAGAGTTCGTGCCAGATAAACTGATAAATACTTGTGGCCGCTTCATTAAAGCGATACTCATCGAGGGCACTGATTATCTCGGTAATGGTTGCATTCAGTCTGTCCTTAATCCAGCGGTCGGCAAGGGATTCCCCGTCCCTTCCAACATGAACCCCCGCCGGGTAGTCTTTTAGATTCATCAGAGAGAACTTAGTGGCATTCCAGATCTTATTCACAAAAAACTTATAGCCCTCAATCCGCTCCTCGGACATCCGCACATCTCTGCCCTGGGCCGTAAAGGCGGCTAAGGTAAATCTGAAGGCATCGGCGCCATATTTATCAATCATCTCTATAGGATCTATAATATTCCCCCGGGACTTACTCATCTTTTCACCCTTTTCATCCCGCACAAGGGCGTGGAGATACACGTACCTGAAGGGTACATCCTTCATGATGTACAGCCCCATCATCATCATCCTGGCCACCCAGAAAAAGAGGATATCAAAACCGGTAATCAGAACAGAGGTGGGATAAAATGCCTTTAATGCCCCGGTCTTGTCCGGCCATCCGAGGGTGGAAAAGGGCCAGAGGGCGGAGCTGAACCAGGTATCCAGGACATCCTCTTCTTGCCTTAAGCTAATTTCACCGCAGGAAGGGCATTTATCCGGATCCCGGGCGGAGACAATCATCTCTCCACAGTTGTCGCAATACCACACGGGAATTCTGTGCCCCCACCATATCTGTCGCGAAATACACCAGTCCCTGATATTGTTCAGCCATTCAAAATAGGTCGCCTCCCAGGTGGCGGGTACGATCTTCGTTTTCCCTTTGACCACGGCCGTACTCGCCATCTTCGCCAGGGGTTTTATCTTGACAAACCATTGTCTCGAAATGGTCGGCTCAATGTCTGTCCCGCACCGATAACACTGTCCGATACGGTGGATATAAGGTTCCTTGCCGACGAGGAATCCTTCCTTCTCCAGATCCCCGACGATATTTCCCCTGCACTCGTAGCGATCCTGCCCCTGATAAAGACCTCCCCGTTCATTGATCACGGCATCGCCGTCCATGATCTTGATGGCTTCGAGTTTGTGTCTTGCCGCAATGGCAAAGTCATTGGGATCATGGGCAGGGGTGACCTTCACCGCCCCGGAACCGAACTCCATGCTCACATAATCGTCGGCAACGATAGGTATCTTCCTGCCGACCAAGGGCAGGATCACCTCTTTCCCGATTTTATCCCTGTATCGTTCATCGTTCGGGTTAACGGCAACTGCCGTGTCACCAAGCATCGTCTCCGGTCGCGTCGTGGCCACCACAAGCGCTACATTACTATCCGCAAGGGGATAGCGGATATGCCAGAGAAAACCCTCTTCCTCTTTATATTCCACCTCAAGGTCTGAGATAGCGGTGTGACAGCGGGGGCACCAGTTTACGATATAATCACCCTGATATATCAGACCCTTGCCATACAGCCTGACGAAGACCTCCCGCACCGCCCTGGATAAGCCCTTATCCATGGTAAAGCGTTCCCGAGACCAGTCACAGGAGCACCCCAGTCGCTTGAGCTGGTTGATGATTACACCCCCGTATCTTGCCTTCCACTCCCATATTCGCTCAATAAACTTTTCTCTACCGAGATCGTGTCTTGTGATACCCTCCCTCGCCAGTTCCTGCTCAACAACATTCTGGGTAGCTATTCCCGCATGATCCATCCCCGGCATCCAGAGGGTATTATACCCCTGCATCCTTTTAAACCGGATGATGATGTCCTGGAGAACATTATTCAAGGCATGCCCCATGTGGAGCATCCCCGTAACGTTGGGAGGGGGAATGACAATAGAAAATGGGGGCTTCGAACTCTTGTCCTCTGCCCGGAAGAAACCGTGATCAAACCAGAACTTGTACCACTTTGCCTCTGACTCGCGAGGCTCATAGACCTTACTCAACGACTTCTTGCCCATCTAAGACCACCATTAAAAAAACGTAAGCATTCAGCAGTCAGCCATCAGCAAGACAAAGAAAAGTAACGTATTATCCATAAAAACATTGCTTTAGCAAAAAGAGGGGGCTCGTCTAAGCATCTGTTTTTTACTGAAAGCTGACGGCTGATTGCTGAACGCTTACATTAATTAAACTATATCCATACCTTTCTGAAGTCAAGAAATTTCGCCGTCTTTGCCCTGCAACTCACAAAAACTTCCCCATCTGCTTCCGGATAGCATCGGTCTCGTGTGGAGAAAACCACTCGACATCCCTGCCCGGACCATCAATGGTAATCACCAGTTTCCCCCCATACCCTCTGGCCTTTTACTCTTGACACACATATTCCTCTCATCTATACTTTTCCCCGTGAGAAAGCAAGTTCCTATCAAATCCTATCAAAGAAAAGCGCTGGTCAGAAGGATTCGTATGTCCTCGATGCAAGGAAAGAGAATCACATTTTCAACCGGAAA
The DNA here is from genome assembly GCA_030018935.1 of Syntrophales bacterium. Classification (NCBI taxonomy): domain Bacteria; kingdom Pseudomonadati; phylum Thermodesulfobacteriota; class Syntrophia; order Syntrophales; species Syntrophales bacterium. The sequence goes on along the minus strand of JASEGZ010000001.1, from coordinate 63,339 downwards.
GGAAATTAAACTGGTGTCTGAAATGTGGGTATCAAGCTTCAGTAACATCAGGCACCATCTTTCATAGCAGGAATTTACCTTTGTGGAAATGGTATTGGGCAATATATCGAGTTGCTCAAGACAAAAAGGGATTTTCAGCCATGCAATTAATGAAAGAAATAGGTGTTTCTTATCCAACAGCATGGTACCTTTTGCAAAAGATACGAGAGGCAATGAAAAAGCAAGATGAGCAATATATGTTATCTGGAACCATAGAAATGGATGATGGATATGTTGGTGGAAAAGAAGACGTACAAATACTATGACCTGATTATGGTCCTTTTTGTCACTGTTCTCATACTCAGTAATATCGCCTCTTCCGCCAAAATTGTGGACTGGGGCGTTGCGCTCTTTGGTGTAAGATTGGCGTTCGATGCGGGGACGATCCTGTTTCCCCTCAGTTATATCTTTGGCGATATCCTCACAGAGGTTTATGGCTATAGACGTTCGAGAAGGGTCATCTGGGCGGGATTTGCCTGTCTTACGTTTTCAAGCATTATTTTTTACATTGTAAAGATCCTCCCTGGAGAAGCCACCTGGGAAAGGTATGCCGGCCAAAACGCATACGATGCCATCCTGCAAGGGATGACATCGGGGGGTATTGTTCTGGCAAGTCTTCTCGGTTACTGGATGGGTGAATTCTCCAACGCCTTTGTTCTGGCCAAAATGAAGATCCTAACCAGGGGAAGGTGGTTATGGACACGTACCATCGGGAGCACCCTGGTGGGTGAAGGGGTGGATACGCTTTTTTTTGTCATTATTGCCACCCTTTTCGGGGTTTTCCCCGTCGCCCTAATGTTGAGTCTGATCATGGCAAATTATATCTTCAAGGTCGCCATCGAGGTCTTTATGACACCTGTAACTTACACTATTGTCGGGTTTCTCAAGGATGCAGAACGGGAAGACTTCTATGACTATCAAACCGATTTCAGTCCCTTCAGGATTTATTAGCAAACGTCCCTTCCCCGGACACACAATGTCTCTTTCAGGCATTTCTCTGTCATAGGAAAATTGGTACGTGTTCATGTCTTTAAAACAAGCTCAGGACCTCGCTTAAGGTCGGGTGAGGAAGCGTCCATTTTCTCAATTCCTTTTTTTTCATACTATTGGCCACGGCAAGGCTCATCGGAGCAATGAGTTCACATGCCTGTTCGCCAACGATCGTAACCCCGACGAGCATATCCTTATGAAACAGGGCCTTCACAAACCCATTACCTCGAAGTTCCACACGGGCCATGATATTGGCACCGTAGTGGGATCTTCTTACCTCTGGCTCTATACCATCTGCCTTAACCTGTTTTTCTGTTAAACCGACCCTGGCGACATTGGGATGTGTATAAACAACAAAAGGTACAGCGTCCTCTCTGTACGTCACCGAGCGATCTCCGTAAAGATGACTGGCAACAGCCCTGCCCTGCTGAATCGCACGGTGGGCAAGCATAATCCCCCCGGTCACATCACCAATCGCATATATACCTTCCACATTTGTCATCTGACACCCATCCACAAAAATACCCCTGTGATCATATTGAATGCCCAGTTGATTCAATTCATCGGTCCTTAATGAGGGTTTTCTGCCGGTACAGACCAGGGCATATTCGGCTGTTAGTTCAAGTGTCCGAGACTGTTGAGTTGCCGTTACCAGAATCCCATCGGGTACCTCGTGAAGCGTTTCCACCTTTGTTGATGTGTGGATGTCAATACCCAGACCGGTTAGATTCTGCTTCAGGAAACTGGCGGCTTCCTGATCTTCAAGGGGAAGCAATTGATCCATAAGTTCGATCACGCCTACCCTGACGTCAAGCTCGGCCAGGAATGTGGCAAATTCCACACCTATGGCACTTCCCCCCACAATGATAACGGTTTCGGGCAACTTCTCCAGTGCCAGGAAGCCGTCAGAAGTTAAAATGCGTTTTGAAGTTTCCACGCCGGGCAAGAGAAGAGGTTCTGAACCCCAGGCAATAATGATATTTTCCGCCTGGAGACGATTTATCTCCCCTTCCGCTGAGATCCATTGTACCTCATGAGGGGAGAGGATTCTTCCCTCTCCGACTTTCAATTCAACCCCGGCATCTTTTAACGATCTCTCTACACCGAGTGCCGAGATATTAACCGCGTGCTGCTGATGTCGCTTTATCGCCGAAAAATCAAAGGATGTCTTACCCACGTTAATTCCCATACGCTTCCCTCTTTTAAGGTCTGCGTATTGCCTGCTGCAGGCCAGCAGGGCTTTCGTAGGGATGCAACCCCGATGGGTACACGTGCCACCCCAGAGGTTTTTTTCGATAATGGCCACCCTGACTCCCCATCTGGCAGCATGTTCAGCCGCTGCATGGCCACCAGGACCTGCACCAATGACGACTAAGTCAAAAGTTTCAGACATGGCTAATCCTCGTCACCCCTCGCCCTTTGCCCTGCATAAGCTGCCCTATAAGAACTGCGCACCAGAGGGCTAGATTCAACATATCTGAATCCCATCTCGTAGGCCATCTTTTTGATTTCCTCAAATTCACCAAGAGAGTAATACTTCTTGACCGGCCAGTGGTTACGGGTTGGTTGTTGATACTGCCCAACGGTTAAACATTCACAATTAACCAGGCTCAGGTCACGGAGTAGTCTTAGGATATCTCTCTGTTTTTCCCCGAACCCGACCATAAATCCTGACTTGGTTACAACATTGTGTTGGTGTACCCGATGGAGCAGTTCCAGAGAAACCTCATAGTGTCCGTGAGGACGAAGATCTCTGAATAAGGCGGGGACTACTTCCATGTTATGGTTAATTACATCAGGTCTGGCATATATGATCCGTTCCAGGGCCTCCCGGTTACCCTGAAAATCAGGGACAAGTACTTCCACTTTACAGTCCGGGATTTCACAGTGCAAAGATTCCACAGATCGAGCAAATATCTCCGCTCCTCCCTCTGGTAAATCATCACGTGTAACCGAGGTAATGACGACATACTGCAAACCCAGCGTTTTAACAGCCTCAACCAGTCGCTCCGGTTCCTTCTCATCCACAGCCTGTGGTCTGCCGGGCGTTATGTGGCAATAGCGGCAGCCTCGTGTACAGGTATTGCCGAGAATCAAAAAAGTAGCTGTTCCTGAATGAAAACATTCGGTAATATTGGGACAGAGTGCTTCCTCGCAGACCGAATGCAGCTTAAGTTGCCTCAGGATTCCCTTTACCCGCTTAAATTGAAGGCTGCTGGGCAGCCTCACCTTGAGCCAGTACGGCTTCCGTTGTGCCACGTTATACTATAAATCCTTATCAGACAAGCAGACCCAAAAACCTCAGTATCTCAGCCAACTTTGGCTCTTTTAGGGAAACTGACATATGACATATGACTTATGACCTGTCATGTAATGAATGCATCATAAGTGGCGGCATCCATGAGTGTGTCCAGTTTGCTGGCATCGTCCATTTTAAGCCTGACTATCCAGCCTTCTCCAAAGGGGTCCTGATTGATGAGATCGGGCTGATTGTCCAGCCTGTGATTGACCTCGATCACCTCTCCGCTGACCGGTGCATAGACATCAGATACCGATTTAACCGACTCTAAGACGGCTAATGTTTCCCTCTGCTTCACTTTTTTCCCGATCTCCGGTAGCTCCACGTAAACAATATCCGTGAGCTGTTCCTGGGCATAATCGGTGATACCCACTGTAACCGAACCGTCCTTATTATCCAGGGCCCAGGTATGTTCTTTTGCATATTTTCTGTCCCCTGGATTCGGTTTAGACATGTTATGCTTCCTTTAACTTTTCTTGAAATAACCAGGCGAAGAATTCCTGCCTCTTCCTGGGAAAGTACACCGTTCCTTCATAGTCAATGACAAGTTTCCCTTCCAGATGGTCAATTTCGTGCTGTACGATGCGGGCAAGAAAATCGGTATATCGTTTGCTTATTTTACGACCATTGAGGTCGTGAGCCCGTATCTTAATTTCAGAAAATCTGCTAACCTCGACCTTGATTTCAGGACATGAGAGACATCCCTCGAACGCTGACACCTCTTCCCCCCGGAACTGTGTGATCCGGGGATTTATCAGGACGTCATAGTCATTTTCACTATTTATCCGTTCTTTCTCGTTAAATCCTTTAGTTCGAAAAACTATAATTCTTTTTTTAATTCCAACCTGCGGGGCCGCCAGACCTAATGCATCATCCCTTTCGAGGAAAGCATTGACCAGGGTTTTGATATCTCTTTGCTCATTGCTATCAATGGGGATCGGTACATCCACGGAGGGTTTTCTCAGGATTTGCGCCTCTTCTCCATTTATCCCCTCATCGCTCCACAGTGTTAAGATTCTCGTTCTGCACATCGGCACTTCTCCCGTGTAAGACCATTTCTTTTTGAAAATATAGCACCTCGGAGGTATTATTTCAATGATGAATAAGGGCAAAACAGGTGGTGGATTTATGACTTTTTAAATACCCTTGATAATTTTCAGTATCTCTGTTAGTTTCCTAAAACTAGCCAAAGATATTTGAAATTTTGCCCCTCACCCTTCCCCTCTCCCCGGCGGGGAGAGGGATGGAGTGAATGGCGAGGTACAGCTTTGATTGATGAGATTAATACCGAGAATTCATGACATCATTACCAGGAAAGCCCGGCAGAAGTTTGCCAGGGCGATGAGATTCAGAGATGGGGTGAAGCCGGATATCCCTACCTGTAGCCTTAGGAAGCCAAGACTTCTCTATATTCACATCCCCTTCTGTGAGAGGCTCTGTCCTTACTGTTCTTTCCATCGTGTCGTCTTTGAAGATACCCTTTGCCGAAATTACTTCCGTGCCCTCCGGAAAGAGATACTGCTCTATAGAGAAAAGGGCTGCGACTTCTGCGGCCTCTATGTGGGAGGGGGAACCCCGACCATCCTGATTGACGAACTGGAAGAAACAATAGCCCTGGCGAGGGATTGTTTTCGCATCGAGGAAATTTCCGTCGAGACAAACCCGAACCATCTGACAGATAAAAATATGGCGGTTTTGAAGCGGGCCGGTGTAAGTCGCCTTTCGGTGGGTGTACAGAGCTTTGACGATGGTCTCCTGAAGGAGATGGAACGGTATGATAAATACGGAAGCGGCGAGGTCATTACGGAACGGCTGAAGCAGACCCTGGGACTGTTTGCTACCCTCAATGCGGATATGATCTTTAACTTTCCCTCTCAGAGCATGGCAGGGCTCGACAGGGACCTGGACATCCTGATGGAAACAGGGGTAGATCAGATCACCTACTATCCGCTGATGGTTTCCGATTCCACACGAGGGGTAATCAATAAGACACTGGGACAGGTGGATTACGACAGAGAAAAACAGTTTTACCGCCAAATTGTAAAACGGCTGGCGCCGGCATACCGCTTCTCCTCGGCCTGGTGTTTCTCCAGAACAAAAACAGTCTCCATTATTGACGAGTATATCGTTGATTATGACGAGTATGCGGGGCTTGGCAGCGGATCCATCGGATACTTAAACGGCAGGTGTTATGCAAATACCTTTGACATCCAGGAATATATCGCCGCGGTAAACCAGGGGGAATTGCCTCTGCTGGCCTCCGGTAATTTTTCCCTTAAAGACAGGATACGTTATGATTTCCTGATGAAGCTCTTCGGCACGAAACTGGATGTCCCTGCCCTGCGCAAAAAATACGGTGGGAGGTTTTACAGATATCTCTGGCCTGATATTGCCGCTTTTATCCTAACAGGCGATCTGCGTTATCGCCCGCCCTGTTTCTACCTGACCAGACGGGGGTGTTATACGTGGTTGATCATGATGCGGGAGTTTTTTATTGCGGTAAACAACTTCCGTGATTTTTGCCGGGCCAAGATCGTGCCTTGATACTACTACCTTTGATGAAACCATAGAGCAGATGTGGATAAGGCAATGGCTGTTCTATGCAAATTCCGTGAAGTACGCCTCGGCCATGACCAGCGCCCGGACAGATAATATGTCTGCATAACTTGCCTGTCGCCATCATGACGGGCAGAAGGAACAGATTTGAATATGCCAATAATCGACAGCATCCATAAAGTTCTTATCATAGGATCCGGGCCAATCGTGATCGGCCAGGCCTGCGAGTTTGACTATTCCGGCACCCAGGCCTGTAAGGCCTTGCGAAAGTTGGGGTACAAGATTGTCCTGGTCAATTCCAATCCGGCAACTATCATGACGGATCCAGGCATGGCCGATGTCACCTACCTGGAGCCCCTTAACCTCCAGTCCCTGACGGAAATCATCGAAAATGAACGTCCTGATGCCATCCTGCCGAACCTTGGCGGACAGACCGGCCTGAACCTTACTTCCGAACTTGCCCGTGCCGGCGTCCTGGAAAAGTATGGCGTTCAGGTGATCGGCGTGCGGGTCGATGCTATCGAACGGGGAGAAGACAGGATCGCTTTCAAAGAAACTATGACACGCCTCGGCATCGGTATGCCCCGAAGCGAAGCCGCCTTAAGCGTTGAGGAGGCGGAAAAGATCGCCATCCAGCTCGGTTACCCGGTGGTTATACGTCCGGCATACACGATGGGAGGGACAGGCGGGGGGCTCGTTTACAATCTCGAAGAATTGAGAATAGTGGCCGGCCGCGGGCTATCGGCGAGCCTTATCGGCCAGATACTTATTGAGGAATCTGTCTTGGGCTGGGAAGAACTGGAACTTGAAGTGGTCCGTGACACCAAGAACCAGATGATTACCGTTTGCTTTATCGAGAATGTGGATGCGATGGGCATACATACCGGCGATTCTTACTGCACCGCTCCTATGCTTACGATAGCCCCCGAATTGCAGCAGCGGCTGCAGAAATATTCCTATGATATCGTCGAGGCAATTCAGGTCATTGGGGGCACCAACATCCAGTTCGCCCACGATCCGGAAACAGGCCGGATCGTGGTCATCGAGATCAATCCCCGGACATCCCGCTCGTCGGCTCTGGCCTCCAAGGCCACGGGCTTCCCCATCGCCATGATTTCTTCCATGCTGGCTGCCGGTCTTACCCTCGATGAAATACCCTACTGGCGGGACGGTACGCTCGACAAATACACGCCCTCCGGCGATTACGTGGTGGTCAAGTTCGCCCGCTGGGACTTTGAGAAGTTCCCCGGTTCCGAGGATAAGCTCGGTACCCAGATGCGGGCGGTAGGCGAGGTGATGAGCATTGGAAAAACCTACAAGGAAGCCTTCCAGAAATCCATCCGTTCATTGGAAAAAAGCCGCTATGGACTCGGTTTTGTCAAGAATTTCCATGACAAGCCCCTTGAAGATCTCATGGACCTCCTTGCGGCGCCTTCGAGTGAAAGGCAATTTATCATGTACGAGGCCCTGCGAAAAGGCGCCGATTGCGATACCCTCCATCGGAAGACCCACATCAAGCACTGGTTCATCCGGCAGATGAAAGAACTCGTGGAGATGGAAACGGAAATCCTCAAATATAAGGGAAAGATGCTGCCGGACAAACTGCTGATTGTGGCCAAGAAGGACGGTTTCGCCGACAGATATCTGGCAAAGATACTGGATGTCCCTGAAGCGGATATACGCAAACGCCGCACTGCTCTCGGCGTCGTGGAAGGCTGGGAAGCCGTCCCCGTAAGCGGGGTGGAAAATGCGGCCTATTATTTTTCCACTTACAATGCGCCTGACAGCGTTCCCACAAGCAATCGGAAAAAGATCATGGTCTTAGGCGGAGGTCCGAACCGGATCGGCCAGGGCATCGAATTCGACTACTGCTGCGTCCACGCCGCCTTTACTCTGCGCGATGAAGGCTATGAATCGATCATGGTCAACTGCAACCCTGAAACAGTCTCCACCGATTACGACACCTCGGACAAGCTCTACTTTGAACCTCTGACTGTCGAGGATGTACTCGCCATCTATGAAAAAGAAAAACCCGAGGGCGTTGTCGTTCAGTTTGGCGGACAGACGCCGCTGAACATTGCCGCCGAACTGGCGCAGTCGGGAGCAACAATCATCGGCACCTCGCCGGAAACCATAGACCTGGCTGAAGACCGCGACCGTTTCCGCAAGATGATGCAAAAGCTCAATATTCCCATGCCCGCGTCCGGTATGGCCTCCACCCTGGATGAAGCGGTCCGGATTGCGAAAGAAATCGGCTATCCCCTGATGGTCAGGCCTTCCTATGTCCTCGGCGGCAGGGGTATGGAGGTTGTCTATGACGAAGATATGCTGAAGCGCTATGTGGCCGCCGCTGTCGGCGTGACGCCAGAACGCCCTATTCTGATAGACAAATTCCTTGAAAACGCTATTGAGGCGGAAGCGGATGCCATCTCGGACGGCGCCGATGCTTTCGTTCCGGCAGTGATGGAGCATATCGAGCTGGCCGGCATCCATTCCGGCGATTCCGCATGCGTCATTCCCCCTATCAGCATCCCCGCCAGGCATATCGAAACCATACGTGAATATACCCGCAAGATCGCCGTTGAATTTAATGTTGTCGGCCTGATGAACATTCAATACGCCATTGCCGGCGATGTGGTTTACATACTGGAGGCCAACCCGCGGGCCTCACGCACGGTGCCCCTGGTTTCCAAGGTCTGCAACATTCAGATGGCGCGCATTGCCACGCAGGTCATGCTGGGGAAAAAACTTAAGGATTTCGACCTGAAACAAAAATCATTTCCCCACTTCGGAGTCAAGGAGGCCGTCTTCCCTTTCAACATGCTTCAGGAAGTCGATCCTCTCCTTGGCCCCGAGATGCGCTCTACCGGAGAAGTCCTGGGACTGGCCGATTCCTTTGGATTGGCCTTCTACAAGGCACAGGTCGCGGCCCAGCAGACGCTTCCCGGGGAAGGCACGGTGCTGATCACGGTAAACCAGAAGGATAAAAACGCCGTTCTGGAAGTGGCCCGAAGATTCGAGGAATTGGGTTTCAAGATCAAGACAACGGGCGGGACATGCCAATTCCTCGCCGCAAACGGCATCGCATCCGAACCGATTCTGAAGATGCACGAAGGCCGGCCAAATATTGTGGATGGAATAAAGAACGGGGAGATACAACTCGTTATCAATACGCCGACAGGCAGGCTCGGCACTCATGATGATTCATACATACGCAAGGCCGCCATCAAGTATAAAATACCGTATATCACGACCGTGGCCGCAGCCGTTGCGGCCGTAAAGGGCATTGCCGCCTTCCGCGAAGGACACGGAAGGGCAAGATCGCTCCAGAACTACCACGCAGACATCCGATAGATTACGAATAAAGATAGGGGCGAATACATGAAATCATTTGGAGAAAAATGCGGCATTTTCGGAATTTACTCCCCTGCGGCCTGTATTCAGGATATCTACCAGGGGATGGACTTTCTACAGCACAGGGGGCAGGAATACTGCGGCATTGCAACCTTTGACAGCCAGATCCGCCATGTAACCCATCACGGCAAGGCGGCTAATTCTTTCACCGAAAACGAATTTAACTACCTGTCCGGCAGCTCGGGCATCGGGCATGTCAGCCTGTCGGAACGCCAGCCGATGACCTGGCAATCACGGCTCGGACAGATATCCGTTGCCTTCAGCGGCAATATCATCAATTCTGGTGAACTGATCCGGGAAATGAAGGATCATGGCCATGCCTTTTACCGGGACTACGACACAGAGGTCATTGCCAAGATCGTTATGGAAGCGCCGGACATGGTCTCCGGCATCTCCGCCCTCTCAAAACGGATCAAAGGCGCCTATTCTCTTGTCATCCTGACCGAGGAAGGGATCTATGCCACGAGGGATGTCTATGGATTTCGTCCTTTAATCCTGGGTCAGGACGCCGGACGCTATGCCGTGAGCTCCGAATCCAGGGCGCTTCAGAACATGGATATGGAGATCTACCGCGACATTAAACCGGGAGAAATCGTCCTGATCAACGGCCGGGGTTTTCACTCTGTGAAACAGCTTGACTCCCCCCGGAAAGCGCACTGTTCCTTTGAATGGGCATACACCGCCAGCATTGATTCAATTATTGACGGCCTGTATGTCCAGGAAGCCCGGAACAACCTGGGCAAAAGCCTTGCCCAACGGGACATGGACGAGGCGTATATCGCAGCCGATATCGTCGCGCCGGTGCCCATGTCCGGCATTGGCCATGCCCTCGGATACCACCAGCAATCTGGGATCAAGTATCAGGAGGTGTTTCTTTACAACCGTTACGCCGACCGGAGCTATACCCAGTCCACACAGCATGCCCGCGAGCAGATGGCTAAACGCAAGCTCTCCGTTCTTCGCTACGCAGTGGAAAACACACGCGTCGTCCTTTGCGACGACTCCATCGTAAGAGGCACGCAGATTCTCCATAAGGTCAGGGATTTAAAAAAGGCCGGCGCAAAGGAAGTGCACGTTCGCATTGCCTGTCCGCCCTTGATGTATCCCTGCGATTTCGGGATTTCCACCCGTTCCTATGAAGAGCTGGCCGCCAGGCGTTACCTTAAGACCGGCAATATCCTGACCATGGAACAACTCAGGGATATGGAAGCCTGGATGGCGGACCAGATCGGCGCCGATTCCGTTAAATACAACAGCATTGACGCCTTCGTTGCCGCCCTCGACATTCCCAGAAAAGACCTCTGCCTGAAGTGCTGGGACGGGGTCAGCCCCATTAAAGACGATCTCAGGCTGGTCGAACCGCTGAGTCACATATAGAAACCGGAAGGCACGGCGGACCCTGTAGCACCAAAATCCCGGCGCTTGGCACTTATCTGTTTTCCGTAAAGCAGATTTCCAAGATTCGATCCACGTTAAAAACGCGCTTTTCCTTACGCGTCAGGCAATAGGCATTCATCCCGACAAAAGGATGCCCTTTATATTCCATTTCTCCGACAAAAAGCGGACGTATCGTGCGGCACGATTTTTCGTCTTTTGCTTTCAAGTAAAGGATATTCAGATTTTTCTTTTCTTTGATCGCTGAATGAATTATCTCCAGCTTATCTTCATGAGAGCATTTTTGTTCCGCCTTGTCGTATTGCATGCGCGTCAGAAATTGAACAATACGCCAATCCATCAGAATATGGCTTTTTTTCAGCGGCTGTTTCAGGATGATCCCATCCAGGGACACGCAGCGCGAAAGCGCCACGTACATTTGTCCATGAGCAAAAGTGCCTCGTCCCACATCAATGACGGCCTTCTCAAAGGTTTTGCCCTGGCTTTTATGAATGGTAACGGCAAAGGCCAGCCGCACCGGATATTGTGTAAACGAGCCAACGGCTTCGGAACAAAGCTCCCCATTCTTCAGGAAAAAACGGTATATTTTCCAAGTGTAGTAACCGATTTCCACAATATTGCCATTATCCAATCTGGCGGTAATGATCTCTTCGCCTTCGTCATCTTTTTTAAATCCCGTTACCTTGCCTATGGTGCCGTTGATCCAGCGTCCGTAGGAATCATTGTTCAGGAGCATGATCTGGGCGCCCTTTTTCAGTTTCAATTCCAAGGCTGTCGGAAGATATTCCTTGTCGAATTCCCCTTCGATCAGACCTTGCGCTTTCCATATTTTGCCGGGCAATTGGGAAAGTTGCCGCTCGTTGATTGAATCGGCCGTATCATTGACGCTGGTCAGCGAAATATAAAATTCATTGACGGGTGCTTCAAACAAGGGATCACAACGGCGGTTGAACAGCGCCAGATCGTCATCCGAAACCGTGCGGTTACGGATCGCGTTGAGCAGACGGATGAATTCATCATCATTCTGGCGGTAAACTTTTTCCAGTTCGACAAACTCCATATCCAGTTGTCCGAAAACTTCGGCGCTGAAGAAATAAGGGCTTTTATAATGCCCGCGGAATATCTCTTTTTCCCGGCTGGAGACAACGGGCGGCAATTGATACAGATCGCCGATGAAGATCATCTGCACGCCGCCGAAGGGTCTTTTTGGATCGGGACCGTTGAGCCGTAGGAATTTATCCACGCAGTCCAGCAGGTCGGCACGCACCATCGAGACCTCATCAATCACAATTGCGGTGAGCTTTTTGTAAATTGTCGGTTTGTCTTCTTCCTTGCTCTTTCTCTTTTTGATGGATGCCAGCGTCACATTCGGTTTGAAATGAAAAAAGTAATGGATGGTCTGCCCGCCTACATTGACGGCGGCCACGCCCGTCGGCGCCAGAATCACGGCATTTTTACCTGTGTGGTAACGAAAAAACTGAAGCAGCGTTGATTTACCGGTACCCGCCCGGCCTGTAATGAAGATGTTTTTATCCGTCTCTTCCATCAGCTCAAGCGCACGGCGGAACTGGGAATTGAGATCAATATCTTCAAGTTTTAGTATATTCCCTGTCATGGCGATGGATGCCCCTTCTCTTGCCGCAGGAGTATGTCCAGCGGACTTTCCGGCGCTTTCGACATATTCCTGAGAACATGGGTATAAATCATTGTAGTCTCAATGTTCTTGTGGCCGAGCAATTCCTGAACCTCGCGGATGTTTACACCGTTCATCAACAAATGTGTGGCAAAACTGTGGCGCAGCGTATGAACACTGGCATGTTTGGCAATCCCCGCTTTTTTCACCGCCGCCGCCACTATCTTTTGTATGGAACTGGGGCTTATATGGTGGCGGCGCACCTTCCCCGTCCGTGGATCGACGGAAAGCGTAGCCGAAGGAAAAGCATATTGCCATCCCCATTCCTTGCCTGCATTCGGATACTTGCGGTCAAGACCTTCCGGCAGATATACCTCGCCATGTTTCATTTCCAAGTCTTTTTCATGAAATTTCCTTACCCTGGAAAGATGTTCTTTCAGGCTTTCTTTTACGAATTCAGGCATGATGGTCATCCTGTCTTTGTCCCCCTTGTCTGCTCTGACAATAATCGAATTCAGACCGAAATCGATATCCTGAACACGTAACCGGGCAAGTTCCATGAGCCTCATGCCCGTGCCATACAGAATCTGGATGATGAGCAAATTTCTGCCCCCTATCTCGTTAAGCAGCCGTTTGACTTCATCCTGTGTCAATACGACAGGGATCTTTGACCCTCTTTTGGCCCGCACTGTTTTACTGAGGTCCTGGAGGTTAATCTTGAGTACTTCCCGAAAGAGAAAAAGCAGAGCATTGAATGCCTGATTCTGAGTAGATGATGACACCCTCTGCCTGACGGCCAGGTGACTCAGGAAATCTCTGACATCCGTCTCATCAGCACCACCCTTTTGCCAATCTTTGCCTTTTATAGCGGTAACATAAGCATAAAACCTCTGGAACCAATCTATGTAGGTACGTTCAGTACTGTAGGCATAATGTTTGATTCTTATCGCCTCCCGGAGCGTCTCCCGCATTTCCTGATAATCCGGAAACCTGTTCTGAAAAACGGGTTCAGCATTTAGTGACAATAACGAAACATCGCCGGACAGAAAATGATTCAGATAAAGCCCGATGGCGTTTTCCACCTGATGCACCTGCCAGTCCTGTAACTTTTGCTCTTTCATCAGGGAATCAAGAAAAAGCCTCTTTCTAAGCACTATTGATTTATCCTGATGCTTGTTGGAAAAGAAAAGGAATTTGCTCGTCCACAAGGCATAAAAGGAAACATGCCCCTCTGGTACGAGCTTATGTTCAACAAGATACTTTTGGAAATCAGGCAAAATTTCTTTCACAAACAGCTCCCTGTTAAAGGGTCGATAATATACCGATTACTTATTGGGTGATAATAAACATATTATCGGTAAATTTTAAAGAAATTTCTTTGACTTTTCAGATAAACCAGTCTAAATTTGCTGCATTCTTTTAAATATGACGACTATCGGGCAGTATGTAAGACATTACGTATATTAATTGTTAGATGAAAAAGAAAAAAGGAGGATATGGATTATGAAAACGCTTGCTGTAACTGATACTCTTGATTTATCAATCCCAGAGAGAATTCAACTGGTAGAGGACATTTGGGATACGATAGCTGTAGAAGCTGGCTCGGTCGAATTAACTGAAGAAGAAAAGAAGATAATCGATGAAAGATTAGAGGCGTATCATCAGAATCCTGATTTAGGTTCTCCGTGGGAGGATGTTTTCAAGAGAATAGTGAGCAAAAAATGAGATATAGAGTTATCATCAGGCTTGAGGCTGAAAATGACCTGAAGGAAGCTTTCTCTTGGTATGAAGACAAAAGGCAAGGATTGGGCTACGACTTTCTTTTGCAGGTTGATGCTGGGCTGAGATTCATAGAAAGAAATCCGAAGATTTGTCCAGCAGAGTATAAAGAAACAAGAAAATACCTCATCAAGAGGTTTCCATACAAAATAATCTATCTGCTTGAAGAAGAAAGAATAACTGTCTTAGCTGTAATCCATGGCAAAAGAAGTCCAAACTTAACAAAAAAGAGAATAGATAGCATCTAACCAGTCATTCAAGCCGACCGGGGATTCCCTTTGTGGTTCATAGCATGGTAGCGGCCCGGCGGCTTAATTCTACGTTAGGCCATTACCCTGTCGCAAAAAAGCAAATCAGAGCTTCAAAAAGGAGAGAGATAACGTGGAAGACATAAGCGATAAATTTGCGGGGTTCGCTGCATGGTTCATTGCCTGTTTTTCTATCACGATCTTATTGGATGCTATTTTTGGCATGCCCCCGGAGCGACCCTTTGTCGATTACGGGTGGATTTGGGTTTTGAAGCCAATCGTGTGGTCTATCCTCCTTATATGGGCCGCAATGGGTAAATATAAAAAACATTCAGATGAAGCCATGAGAAGAAAGTCATTAGAAGCGATATTGAAAATCAAGAACGAAGAGATTAACAGGTTGGCCAAATATATGCTTGTTTCTTATGCAATTGGAAAAGACATAATGTTTAAAAGTAAGGGAATACTTGAGAACGAAGTATTCAAAAGGCTTTTGGAGGATATTAAGGTAATATGTAAGAGCGAAAATGTACCCGAAGAGTGGGCTCGTGAATTGACAGAGGCTTTCAAACGCAAGGTAGAAGAGTACCGATCATTAGATGAAAAAAATTCTACCGAAATTATCAAATCAGTCTTGGAGGAATTAGAGAGTAGGAGAGGAAAAGTTTCCGAAGAAAGTAGGTAGGATGGGGGGCAGACTTGATTATTGATTTTATGAAAAGGGCAGAAGATAATCAGCGCCTAACAAGTCACTCCAGCGGATGGCTTACAGCCACCGCTGATTTCAGTCGTTCGGTTTCAAAATGTGCATAGAACAGATAATTGAAATTTCAAAGGGCCTGCTGACGCCTGTGATCGCAGCAGTTGCGACGTATATTGCCTGGCAACAGTGGCGAACCAACCGGCAAAAGCTTGAGCTCGATCTATATGAGAGAAGACTTCGCATATACGAGGAAGTTCAAAAAATTTTACGCATCATCGCGCGTGATGCTAAGGCAAGCCTAAGCGATCTTCTTGAGTTTCGCACGTCTGTATCTGAAGCGGATTTTCTTTTTGGACCCGAAATCAGGGAATATATCGACGAAATCTATACACACAGCTGTAATCTTGGACGATGGAATGACGAGTATCGCGACATTACACAAGTACATCCGGAAGGCTACGATCACAACAAGATTGTATCGGAAAAGCATAAGGAGCTTACCTGGCTCGTCGCTCAGTTTGAGCCAGCAAAAGAGAAGTTCCAGAAGTATCTTCGTTTAGGCAAATGAAAGAACCTAATAGTAGAGTGCACGTGTATGATCAGGGGCACAGCGGTTTTGGCAGAGGTTGCCGCGCATACGCATACCATCCGGAACATTGCGTGGAACGTTCGGTAGCAAAGGTCAATGGCAGGCCTGGCTGCCCCCTGACTTCAATGTTCAGTGTTATAATAAGAAAAGAAAAATGAAAAGATTTTTATTGATTGTGCTTAGTTTTATAATAGCCGGGTGTGTGCATAAAATTGAAATAACGCATTTCCAAACTGGTCAGGTATTACAAGGCAATTACAATGAACTAAATCGGATTGTAACAGTAGTAATGCCTGACGGCGAAGTTTTGAAAGGAAAGTATAGTGCTGTAAGTAATGCTTCCTTTTCTTTTGGCACAGCTACAGCTTTTTCTGGTGCCGCAACTGCGACAGGTTTTGGTTACGGTATATCGTCTGGAGGTAAAAGCCAAGCTTATGCATTGCTTAAAAGTAAAACATCAACTTTGATGATGGAAATAATTGTTGCTTACAGTGAATGGACGGGGCATGGCTTTGGTGAAGCCAGAACTAACGATGGAAGATCATATAAAGTTCAATTCTGAAATATAGCACCGAACAAATCATTCGAGAGGGAGCGGGAAAGGCTACGGCTTTTTTCGCCGCCATCGGTAAGCGCAAAATAGGGGCTCTATAGTTCTATCTTCAGTATGCGCTTCCCGCCCCCTCAATTCTGTCGTTACATGATAGAAAGATAATGCCGAGATACCACGATAGAGATTGCTTCTTTAAGTATGTGACAAATAAAATTGCCAAGTCGATAATCCAGAATCACACACTGAGATGGTCTTGCCCCGTCGATTTCAATGATCCGTTCGACCACAGATTTGCATTCTTTGAGGAGTCTCGCATTGAAGCCATTTTTGAACTGCTCGTAAAACGATTCGAGACGTACATCTGGGAACGAGATGATATTCAATATGATGAGACGCACCCTTTTGGCACCATTCTGGTTCTGTTCAAAAAAAATAAAGATGTAATACCGCGAGAAGCATTCCGGCGAAATGCTGAGACGATCAGACAACAGATTATTCAGGCAGGCCAGCGCGCCCTTGCGGAGTTCAATGAAGAGACAAGGCGTGCACGTTTTCAGACGAGAGTGTTGTGTTTAGCAGAAGAGAACGACAATCTGTTGATGTGGTCGCACTACACAGGATCACACACCGGAGCCGTCTTCAAGCTCAATGCAATCGATAAACTCGATGTCCCTCTTTTGGCAGCGAAGAAAGTGAGGTATTCCAGAGAGTACCCAGTACTCGTGGCCGAAGAGGAGTGGGTAGATCATGCACTGTGCATAAATCGAATAGATATGGGAAGACGCGAGGGCGACCTTCTTTTAGTAAAAGGTGAGGACTGGCGTTACGAGAATGAGTGGAGGGTGTCAATAACCGATGAAACGCATCCTCTGGGCGGCGCCATCGATTTCAGGGAGCCTTCGGAGGTATTCGGAGCTATATATCTCGGCTGCCGTATGTCTCGCAAGGACGAAGAGGAAATAATGGAATTGGCGGGTCAGAGTCTACCCAATATGGAAATATGGAAAGCGGTTGACGGGCAGAGAGCCTACAAGATTGAGTTTGAGCGGCTAAAGTAAAGGCCATGTAACCAGTCGCTGAAGCGGATCGGCCATAAAGCCGGCATCCCGCTTAGCTTTTTGTTCACGTCGCCTGCGGCGGCGTGAATGCCGAGTTGAGCTACGCTCTTCCGATTTGTCCCCGCCGCAAGCGGCGTGAACAAATCGTTCGAGCTGACAAAATTGCCTGCATAACCAGCCACTTCGTATCCGTTATGCATGCAATTTTGCAGCTCAACTCGGCATTGGGCTTCTTGAAACTATGCTCCATGCCCGGAAAAAATAGATAAAGATATTCTTGCAATAATAGTTTATAATCACCCCATTCCATGAAACGGAAAAGGGAGACATTATGGAACAAATTAAAACAAAAATAGAAAATGGTGACTGCTTAGAGGTGCTTAAACGGTATCCAGATAATTTCTTTAATTTAATTATCACTTCACCACCGTATGCAGATAGTAGAAGTAAAACATACGGCGGCATCAAACCAAATGAATATGTTGAATGGTTTTTGCCACGAGCAAAAGAATTCCTTCGGGTTCTAAAGATAGATGGCACTTTTGTTCTCAACATAAAAGAAAAAGCGGTCAATGGAGAACGCCATACATACGTAATAGAGTTAATATTAGCCTTACGTAAGCAGGGGTGGCTTTGGACAGAGGAGTTTGTATGGCATAAAAAGAATTGTTTCCCTGGAAAATGGCCGAACCGCTTTAGAGACTCATGGGAACGTTGTCTGCAATTTAACAAATCCAAGAAGTTCAATATGTACCAGGAAGAAGTCATGGTTACTATGGGTGATTGGGCAAAAACTCGCTTAAAAAAACTCAGCGACACTGACCGTACCAGGGATGAATCAAAAGTTAATAGCGGGTTTGGCAAGAATATTTCAAACTGGGTAGGTCGAGACGTGGCTTATCCTACAAATGTTTTGCATTTTGCAACCGAGTGTTACAACAAAAATCACAGCGCAGTTTTCCCAAAATCTCTACCGGAATGGTTTATTAAATTGTTCACAAAAGAGTACGATTGGGTACTTGACCCTTTTGCCGGTTCCGGCACTACCGCAGAGGTGGCCCAAAACTTAAACAGAAACTCCGTGGGCATTGATGTTCTTCCTGAATATTGCAAACTTGCACAAAAAAGGACAGCCCAGTATCAGTACAGAATATGCGAGGACGAAGCTGAATATGAAACCAATAACCAAAGAAAAACCAATAACCAAAGAAAAAATAGCGGAGTATGTCGAGAGAAAGATACCGGAGTTTCATCACAACCGAATAGAAAAGTTGAAGAAACTCAAATTGAAAGCGGTACTCAAGCGTAAAAATCCTTATCTTTTCAAGGTCAAGCATATCACTACCGCTGGCGATTTTATAAAAACGATTCTTGATGCTCATTTATCCTCACAAGAAGAAACATTATTCGGTAGCTTTCTCGAAGGATTAGCAATTTATATTTGCAACTATGTTTATCATGGCAGCAAATCCTCTGCCGAAGGAATTGACTTAGAGCTTGAAAAAGATAGTGCTAAATACATTGTTTCCATTAAATCTGGGCCAAACTGGGGTAACTCAAGCCAGATCAATAAAATGAAGGATAATTTTAGCAAGGCCAAGCGTATTTTGGGAACCAACATTGCTTCATCTCTCAATGTTATTGCAGTCAATGGTTGTTGTTACGGCAAAGACAACAATCCCGACAAAGGCGAATACCTGAAATTGTGTGGACAAAGATTTTGGGCCTTTATTTCTGGCAACGACAACTTATATACTGAAATTATCGAACCTCTTGGGCATCGAGCAAAAGAGAAAAACGATCAATTTCTTGAAGAAGACAGCAAGGTTATCAATAAGTTTTCCCTTGAATTTATGGAAATGTTTTGCGATTCAACCGGAGCAATTCATTGGGAAAAAGTAATTCAATTCAACTCAGGAAAGAAATAAGGCCCAACCAGGCGCTGGAGATAGACTGGGCAAAGCCGTGCCGGTTTTTGAGAGGCAGTATTTAACCGGTAGTTTTTATCTTTATCATAGTTTTTCTGTTATCGTTGCCCAGCCACTCAGCTTTACGTTATGGGAAAAACGCAAGGAATAATGAGACATGGATATTGAAATGCCTCGCTTGGATAAAACACGACTTACTGTCTCTTCCCTTGATGAATTTGTGGAAGAGAAACAGTACTGGCTGTCCCTTGGAAAGGCCGACCGTTTGAATGCAATCGAGATTAACCGAAGGATGGTCTATGGCACAGATCGAACTACATCCAGACTTCAAAGATTTCTTGAGACTGCTGAACTTACACAGCGTTGAGTACCTTATGATTGGTGGATATGCTGTGGGGTATTATGGCTATCCGCGTGCCACTGGTGACATGGATATTTGGATCGCGGTCAGCGAACTAAATGCCAGAAAGATGGCACAGGTGCTTCGTGACTTTGGGATGCCGGAAAGAGAGGCGATTAAAGATTTGTTCATCGAAAAGGACAAGATTATCCGAATGGGGATTCCCCCCATCCGGATCGAAGTAATAACGGGAGCCTCTGGTGTAAACTTCGATGAATGCTATTTGCGCCGAGAGGTAATAGATATAGATGGCATATCGGTGAACTTCATTTCGATTGAGGATCTTAAGACTAACAAGCAGGCATGTGGCAGGTATAAGGATCTGGAGGATCTGAAACATCTCCCATAACAATCGCATCAACTCGGACTGGCAATTCCGCTGCGCTTCATTGCCAGCCGGTTATGCTCGCCGTGTTGGGCATCACGAAAATGATCATGAAGAACAATAGAGAAAGCCCGCTGCATCGCCTAACACAGCATAAAAGCTTCGTCCGCCAGAGGCGGGTTCACCCACATTTTGGCTTCGCAAAAACTTCTTTTATGCTGATACCGTTATCCTCCCTATTTCTTTTGGTAATCTTCGCTTTTTTAAAATATTCAAATATGTAGACTTGTAGGTAGGTGTAGTCAATTATATCACAAAACAGAAACCCCAGACACACAGGGGTTTTACCCTTTCATCTAACAAAATTAATAATTAAACAAAAGTGCTTTATCCTTTTTTACAGGGATATCATGATTGCTTCATTTGAGGATTATTGGTAAGATGGCAAAAAGAAAGGACGGACAGTGGGATCGTTTATCTGGTGGATGAAAAATGCTTTACTTGGCGTAATTTCGCTTTTATTTCTGACCTTTGGGATCGTCAACCTTGGCAATTCCTATGAGCTGAAAAACCCTTTTGAATTCGTCATGACATTTTTTTCCGCATCTTTGATGATCATAATCAGTATCGTAGGCATCATTTACCCGGCGCTGCAAATATATTCCTTTCTGAAAAAGGACAAGGCGCAAGTAGTCGGATCAACCCATAGTACTGGTGAAGCCGGGTAATGCCGGTGGAGGGAAGGGGTTGACAGGCGGGTGTACTGAGGAAGGGAGACAATGCAGGACACAGAGCCTGGAGAAACATTGTGAACGGAACTGATTCGGCTATCAGAGATTATCTGTGAGCCTGCCTGAAGAGCCGGATGCGGAAAAGTGCGCCGTGGAGGACTCAAGGCTTGCAGGTGAGAGACCTGTCCTGGAAATTCCTCATTCATCCAGGTAGCTGGGAGTGAAGCCATAGGAGGTAACTCTTATAGCTGAAGCCACTCGACAAACTCTAACATGGGGGCGCGTCCATATAGCGGCTTTTCTTCCCTCTTCCCAACTCGCCACCGCTGATTTATTCACCAGTTTGAGGTTTGTTTACTTTGACAGATCAACTGCATCTGGTACGCTGGTACGGATACCACACCAACGTCCGCTTGAGGAAAACGGTGAGGTCTTCACAGGTGAAACGCCACTCGAGGTGGTTCAGGCCATGATCGGATAAATGTGGTATTTTCTTGACCCGTAAGATAATTTCTCATATATTTACTGTATTTACTTTCCTTTTTCCCACAATCACAATAGACATCAATAGGGAAAGAATAGGGGAGGAAAGGTTGTTGATCATGATGATGCGGGAGTTTTTTATTGCGGTAAACAACTTCCGTGATTTTTGCCGGGCCAAGATCGTGCCTTAAAGGCATGCCTCGAATGAATATGAAGGGTGAGAAGGGAGGAGAGGAACAGGCAGGGGAAAAGGAAAGGAATAGTATGGATGAGCGGAAAAAAGCATTGTTGAGCAGTCTTCCCAGCATTGATGAATTGCTGGTCCTTTTAGAAAAAAAGGGGATTTATGAAAAGGCGCCGCGGGAGATCGTAAAAGCTACCTGCCGGCAGGTGGTGGAAGATCTACGACACACAATTATGAAAACAGGGGGGGAGGAAATAAGTATCCGCCTGCCTGTGGCAAAGCAGGTTGCAGATAAGGTTACCGAAATCATCGAAGTCCTTCACCAATACCGTCTCCGCAGAGTTGTGAATGCAACGGGAACCATCCTGCATACCAATCTGGGCAGGGCCCCCCTCTGCAGGGAAGCCCTCGAAAGGGTGCTGGAGGTCGGCGGAGGATACTCAAACCTCGAGTTTGACCTGGCCAGGGGACAGAGAGGTCTCCGATATGACCATATACAGAGTATTCTCTGTGCCCTGTCAGGGGCGGAAGATGCCTTGATCGTCAATAATAATGCCGCTGCCGTCCTGCTGATTCTCAACACCTTAGCCGAGGGGAAGGAGGTCATCGTCTCGAGGGGAGAACTTATTGAAATCGGCGGTGAGTTCCGCATACCGGAGGTGATGGCCAAAAGCGGAGCCCACCTTAGGGAAGTGGGTACAACCAACCGAACCCGTATCAGCGATTATGAAAACGCCATCGGGGAAAATACCGGGCTTATCCTGAAGGTCCACACCAGTAATTTCAAGATGATGGGCTTTACCGAGGATACGGGGCTTGCATCACTGGTGGCGCTCGGTGAAAAACGTGGCGTGCCGGTAATGGAGGACCTGGGAAGCGGCTGTTTTCTCGAGCTGGACCATTATGGTCTGGAGAGGGAACCTACTGTTTCCGATGTCATGGAAACGGGAGTGGATGTGGTCTCTTTCAGTGGCGATAAACTGTTAGGTGGCCCCCAGGCGGGCATTATCCTTGGGAAAAGGGAACTCCTCCAGCGGATTAAGAAGAATCCCCTCAACCGGGTAGTCCGGATTGACAAATTGACCCTCGCCGCTCTCGAGGCAACGATGATCCAGTATTTGCGTCCGGAGAAGGCGGCCTGCCGTCTCCGGGTTCTAAAGACCCTGACGGAACCCCTGACGGATGTTACAAAGAGGGCAAAGAGGCTTCTGGCCATGCTGAGAAGAGCCCGCCTAAAAGGGTTAGTTTTATCTCTGAAGAAGGGATTCTCTATGGCCGGGGGAGGGTCTCTTCCCACCTGCGAGATTCCGACGATGCTGCTGGCCGTTCAACCGGGATGCATGTCGGCCAACTCCCTGGAGGAACGCCTGAGGTGTCTCGATGTCCCTATTATTGCGAGGGTCGCCGAAGAACAGGTCCTTTTTGATTTGAGAACGGTTGAAGAGGAGGAATTTGCCTTCATCAGAGATGGATTGAAACACGCCGTTTCCACATGAGTGAGAAATATACATTTATTGTGGCATGTCATGAAAGCGGCCTGAGGCTTGACATCTTCCTCTCCCGAAAGGACCTGACTCTATCCCGTTCACAGATCAAGAGGGCTGTGGATGAAGGACTGGTGCTGGTTAACGATCTAAAAGTAAAGGCAGGCTACAAATTAAGAAACGGCGATACCGTTCACCTCTGCAAGAAGGCAGCGGCAAGCTACCATGTCCTTCCCCAGAAGATTCCCCTGACCATTGTTTATGAAGATCCCTTTCTCCTTGTGGTTGACAAACCTGCCGGGATGGTCGTCCATCCAGCGCCGGGTCACGATCGGGGCACCCTGGTCAATGCCCTCCTCTTCCACTGCAAGGATCTCTCAGGAATCGGGGGGGTCTTGAGACCCGGAATTATTCACCGCCTGGATAAGGGAACATCCGGCCTGCTGGTCGTGGCCAAATCCGATGAAGCCCACCGGGGGCTTGCCGCCCAGTTCAAGAAACATCAGGTTCAGAAAAGTTACAAGGTTCTCGTGTATGGAGATGTGGAAGGGGATCAGGGCATGATTGATGCGTCGGTGGGAAGGCACCCCGTGGATCGAAAGAAGATGTCCACGAGGAGCAGGAGGGGAAGGGAGGCCATCACACGCTGGCGGGTCTCCAAGAGGTACCGGGTGGCAACCCTCCTCGATGTGGATACGGAAACGGGAAGGACTCACCAGATCAGGGTCCACTTAAACGCCATGAGTTACCCTGTGGTGGGGGACAACATCTACGGCAGCTCAAGAAGAGTCGGCGCCATAGGGGATCCGCTTCTGAGGGCAGAGATGAGAACAATGACCAGGCAGGCGCTGCATGCAAGCCGGATTGCCTTCTCCCACCCCATTAACAATGCGGAAATGACTTTTTCGTCTCCCATGCCGGACGACATGGCCAGGCTCTGTGATTTTCTCAGGCGTAGAAATCATCTTGTATGAACCCCTAAGAGGCATTAAAAAGTGCTTGACATGGTAAAAAGTTTGGTATAAAAAGAATAAAAAAGTAAGAAGATGTATGCTAAATCCTTCCTTTCTGGAATCTTAGAGTTCAAAATTGGCAACCCATTATCTTAATCCACATCCTTCTTTTCCAGGACTCAGTGTCTGATAAAACTGATATTTCTTTAAAGGAATACCGGCAGATTTATTGGAACCGAGAGGCGTGTAATACGTGCTGCAATCAGGGTGTGGGAAAAAACGTACAAGGAATCGGTTATGAATATTGAGGAAATCAAGAGACAACCAATCAGTAGGCTTACAAGTATGGCCAAAGAGTTAAATGTCAATGGTGCCAGCGGCCTGAGGAGGCAGGATCTGATCTTTGCTATTCTGCAGGCCCAAGCAGAAAAAAATGGGGTGATTTCCGGGGCCGGTGTTCTGGAAATCCTGCCGGATGGTTTTGGCTTTCTCCGGGCGGTAGATTATAACTATCTCCCCAGTCCAGATGATATCTATATTTCCCCCTCGCAGATCCGAAGATTCAGTATGAGGACCGGAGACACGGTCTCAGGTGAGGTCAGACCACCCAAGGAGGGAGAGAAATATTTTGCCCTTCTCAAGGTGGATACGGTCAATTTTGAGAATCCCGAGGCAGCGAGAGACAAAATCCTCTTCGACAACCTCACACCACTTTATCCTCAGGAGAAACTGAACCTTGAGGCCAATCCGGGAAACTTATCCACAAGGATTATAGACCTTTTTACGCCCATCGGTAAAGGTCAGAGGGGGCTGATCGTGTCCCCCCCGAGGGCGGGTAAAACGGTTTTACTTCAGGATATAGCCCACAGTATTACCACTAACCATAAAGAGGTCATTTTGATGGTTCTGCTGATTGATGAACGTCCCGAAGAAGTGACCGATATGCAGCGAAATGTGGCGGGGGAGGTCATATCCTCGACCTTTGATGAGCCGGCTGCACGGCACGTCCAGGTTGCCGAAATGGTCATTGAAAAGGCGAAGCGTCTCGTCGAACATAACAGGGATGTCGTCATCCTTCTTGACAGTATCACCAGGCTGGCCAGGGCCTATAATACGGTGGTTCCACCCAGCGGCAAGGTCCTGTCCGGTGGCGTTGATTCCAATGCCCTGCACAAACCGAAACGATTCTTCGGCGCCGCCAGGAACATCGAAAATGGGGGCAGCCTGACCATTATTTCCACAGCCCTCATTGACACAGGAAGCAGAATGGATGAAGTCATCTTTGAAGAGTTCAAGGGAACCGGAAACATGGAACTGCACTTAGATCGCAGGATCGCTGATAGAAGGGTGTTTCCCGCCTTTGACCTCATCCGTTCCGGTACCAGAAAGGAAGAACTCCTGATACTGAAGCATAACCTCAACAGGATATGGATATTAAGGAGGCTTCTTCAGGAGATGAATCCGTTGGATGCCATGGAATTTATCATTGACAAGATACGGAAGACAGAAACGAATCAGGCCTTCTTAGATTCCATGAATCAGTAAATTCTTAGGTGGATAGGCTGAAGGCTGAAGGCTATGAAGGTTTTGAATGGCTTGATTCGTGTCTTGCGAGATGTTTTATAGCCTTCAGTCTTCAGCCTTCAGCCTAAACAAAGGAGGGGAACGATGAAAAAAGGTATTCATCCAGAATATAAGAAAACAACAATTACCTGCGTCTGTGGGAACGTCATTGAGACCATGTCTACCAAACAGGGCATAAAGGTGGATATATGTTCCCGCTGCCACCCTTTTATGACGGGCAAACAGAAGATCGTTGATACCGCCGGCCGTGTGGAACGGTTCCATAAGAAGTACGGGGTAAAACAATAGTCGTAAGTCGTAAGTCATAAGTCATAAGTCGTAAGTTGAAAATTGAAAGACGTATGACATACGACCCCACAACCTACAACTGCCCATAGATGATGTGAAGTTATGTTCGACAGACTTAAAGATGTTGAGACAAGGTATGAAGAACTGGAAAGGCGATTGAGTAACCCTGACATCGTCGCCAAACCCCAGGTCTATCAGAAATATGCCAGGGAGCATGCAGATCTACGTGATCTTGTGAAAACTTACAGGGAATACGAGAAAACAAGAGGCCGTCTCGAGGAAGACCAGGATCTCCTGCGGGGAAATGACGAGGAGCTGAAAGAAATCGTCAAGGAGGAGATACCTCAGCTTAGGGAAAACTTAGTAGTTTTAGAAGACAGATTAAAGATTCTCCTCCTTCCCAGGGACCAGAATGATGACAGGAATGTGCTCCTCGAAATCAGGGCGGGCACCGGTGGTGATGAGGCGGGGCTTTTCGCCGGGGACCTTTTCCGGATGTATGCAAGACATGCGGAACTAAACCGGTGGAAGGTAGAGGTAATGAGCAGTAACCCGGCCGGTGGCGTAGGGGGCTTTAAGGAAATCATCGCCCTCATTGAAGGGAAAGGTGCCTATAGCAAGCTAAAGTACGAAAGCGGCGTCCACCGGGTCCAGAGGGTTCCCATTACAGAGGCCCAGGGACGTATCCATACCTCTGCGGTTACGGTAGCCGTCCTTCCGGAGGCAGAAGAGGTAGAAGTTCATATTGATCCCAATGAATTGCGAATTGATGTCTATCACTCCAGCGGCCATGGGGGACAGAGTGTAAATACGACAGATTCTGCCGTAAGGATTACCCACCTGCCCACCTCTCTGGTGGTTACCTGCCAGGATGAGAAATCCCAGCTTAAAAATAAGGCAAAGGCCATGAAGATCCTGAGGGCGAGGCTACTGGACATGATGGTGAAGAAGCAGAACGCAGAGATCTCGGAAGCGAGAAAAAGCCAGGTGGGAAGCGGGGATAGAAGTGAGAGGATCAGAACTTATAATTTCCCCCAGGGAAGAGTTACCGATCACCGTATAGGCCTGACACGTTATGATCTGGAGAATTTTCTTGATGGAAACATCCAGGAGATAATTGATGCCCTGACAACCCATTTCCAGGCCGAGGCGTTGAAACAATCTCTCCATTAGTCGTCAGTCATAAGTCGTCAGTCATAAGTCATGAACTATGAGCCTTCAGCTTTGAACTTTGAACTACCTATGGATATCCGGACTACCCTGAACATAACGGCTATTGACCTTGAGCGTAGAGGTCTTCCCACCCCCTGGCTCGATGCTGAGGTTCTCCTCTTTCATTATCTAAGAACTGACCGTCTCGGCCTCTACAGGCATCCCGAAAGGTCACTGGCAGACGAAGAGATTCGTGCATTCCAGTCCTGGATTGCAAGAAGGCAACAGTGGGAACCGGTTGCCTACATCGTTGGTCAGAAAGAGTTCTGGTCCCTCGTTTTTGAAGTCAACGACCAAGTACTCGTGCCGAGGCCGGAGACAGAAGTTCTTGTAGAGGAAGTCATAAAAGTCTGTTCAGAGATGGATTATAAAGATCCCAGTATTCTCGACATCGGCACGGGCAGCGGGGCCATCGGTGTCGCCCTGGCCTTTGAATTGAAGGAGGCACGGATTGTGGCTACCGACATCTCCCCGGGGGCTATCGAGGTCGCCATGAGAAATGCCCGCAAAAATGGTGTTGATGGCAGGATTTCTTTCCGGATAGGGAACCTGTTCGAGCCTGTGTCCGCAGAGAAATTTGATTGCATTGTTTCCAATCCTCCCTACGTCTCTGAAGGTGAATTTCATTATCTTCCCCCGGATGTCAGAGAGTTCGAGCCGGAATCGGCATTAGTAGCCGGAAGAGAGGGTACATCATTTCATGAAACTATCATCAGGGAGGGGGCTTTCCATTTGAAAGACGGGGGCTGGCTTTTCCTGGAGATGGGGGCCGGTCAGAGGGACCGTATCGCAGATGTCTTCAGGGAATCCGACCTTTATGATAATATAGCCTTTAGGACAGATTATGCCGGCATAGAGCGGGTCGCCATGGCAAGGAGGAAGGGATAAATGGATAAGATGGTCATCCACGGTGGCGAGAAACTCCTCGGCGAGGTCCAGATCAGCGGTGCCAAGAATGCTGCTCTCCCGATCATGGTTTCATCGCTCTTGGTGGACGGGTGGAATACCTTTCACAACATCCCTGATCTCGTGGACATCAAGACCATCAAGAAACTTTTAAGGAGTCTGGGAGCGGAAATCGAAGGGGAATCGTCTGTCAGGATAAGGACAGGTGAGATCGGCAGTTGTGAGGCCTCTTACGATCTTGTCAGGACGATGAGGGCTTCGATCCTGGTTCTCGGTCCTCTTGTGGCCAGGATGGGCAGGGCAAGGGTTTCTCTTCCCGGAGGATGCGCCATCGGTGACAGGCCGGTAAACCTTCATATCAAGGCCCTTCAGGAACTGGGGGCGGAGGTGGAACTGAGAGACGGTTATGTGAAGGCAAAGGCGTCGCGATTGAAGGGAGCATCTATCTATTTCGACATTCCCACGGTCACAGGAACGGAAAATATCATGATGGCCGCCTGTCTGGCAAAGGGAACAACCCTGCTGAAAAATGCGGCCAAAGAACCGGAAGTCGTCAATCTTGCCGAGGTATTGAGCGGTATGGGGGCAAAGATCAGTGGGGCGGGAACAGATATGATCATTATCGAGGGGGTTAATAGCCTGCATCCTGTGGAGGCTACCGTGATACCTGACCGGATTGAGGCGGGGACCTTTATGATTGCCGCCGGGATAACGGGAGGGAACGTCAAGGTCTTAGGATGCGACCCATCTCACCTTGATGCGCTGATCAATAAACTGCGTGATACCAGTATGGAGATAACCATAAGTGACGTTGGTATCGGGGCGAAAGGCAATAAGGAAATTAAAAACGTGGACATAAAAACCCTTCCCTATCCAGGATTCCCTACGGACCTGCAGGCACAGATGATGGCCTTTGTGTCGGTGGGTAGTGGATCCAGTGTGATTACAGAAACGGTCTTTGAAAAAAGGTTTATGCATGCAAGCGAGCTGAAGCGGATGGGGGCCGATATACAGATCAAGGGAAACACCGCTCTCATAAGGGGTGTCCCGAAGCTAAAGGGTGCACAGGTTATGGCCACCGATCTTAGGGCCTCCGCTTCTCTGATCCTTGCCGGGTTAGTGGCGGAAGGTAAGACGGAACTCTTGCGGGTCTATCATATTGACCGGGGATACCAGGAAATAGAAAAGAAACTTTCTACCCTGGGCGCCAATATAAGAAGGGTTGTTGTTTAGGATGAGAGTTATCCACACGGGTGATTTTAATTTTGAGGAGACTCTCCGGCGGCTCAGGCATCGGGGCAAGGTCTTTGATGAAGATGTCTGGACGATTGTCAAAGAAATCGTAGAAGATGTAGCCCGTAGAGGAGATCAGGCCCTCTTCGAATATACGGAAAAGTTTGATAGACAGACGATAAACGCCGGTACTGTCATGGTATCTTCCGGGGAAAGGGAAGATGCCATCAGGCAAGTGGAGAAAGAAGATTTGGAAGTGTTGAAACTGGCTGCCGGCAGAATAGAAAGATTCCACGAGAAACAGGGCACCCAAGGCTATTTTTGTTCCGACGAAGAGGGGATCGAACTTGGATTACGGATATTGCCCCTGGAACGTATTGGTATATATGTCCCCGGGGGCCTTGCCTGCTATCCCTCTACGGTGCTTATGGCGGCAATCCCGGCAAGGATTGCCGGTGTCGAAGAGATCATTCTTGTTACACCTCCCAGGGGAAGAGGAATAAATCCCCTTCTTGCCGCTGCCGCCAAGATAGGCGGCGTGAGGCGAATATTCAGGATAGGTGGCGCCCAGGCAATAGCCGCTCTTGCCTATGGCACCGAGTCAATTCCCGGGGTAGATAAAATTGTGGGACCAGGGAATGCTTACGTAGCAGCGGCAAAAAAGATGGTCTATGGTCATGTTGCAATTGACATGATTGCCGGTCCCAGTGAGATTCTCGTCATTGCTGACGGGAGGGCCGATGCTTCCTTTGTGGCCGCCGATCTGCTTGCCCAGGCCGAGCATGATGAAATGGCGAGCGCTGTCCTTCTGACGCCTGATGAAGTGTTTGCCCACCAGGTGACCTCAGAGGTAAAGATGCAACTGGATAGCCTGCCGAGAAGAAACATTGCGGAAAATTCCTTGCAGGAATTCGGTGCTATTATTGTCACGGAAAGTATTGATGAGGCCATTGCCATTGCCAACCGGTTTGCCCCGGAGCATTTAGAATTGATGGTCGAAAAGCCACGGGAAGTACTGGACAGGATCAGGAACGCCGGGGCTGTATTTCTTGGATACTGGACACCGGAGGCGATCGGAGATTATATTGCAGGTCCCAACCACATACTTCCCACAGGGGGGACGGCAAGGTTTTCCTCCCTGCTGGGGGTTCATGATTTTGTGAAGCGTACTAGTATACTGTCTTTTTCTGATGGGGCTTTCCAGAGGTATGGTGAGCAGGCAGCAAGACTTGCGAAGCTGGAAGGTCTTGATGGTCACCGAAGATCCATTACCATGAGGATGGCACGAAAGAAAACTTGACAAAATATACATTTTGATTATCTTTTAGCCGGACTGTTGCCGTAAATCCAGCGATTTTGCGGGCGTAATTCAGCGGTAGAATGTCAGCTTCCCAAGCTGGACGTCGTGGGTTCGATTCCCATCGCCCGCTCCAATAATCCCTTCCACCACTGTAAGCGTTTAGCTATCAGCGGTCAGCCATCAGCTTTTGAATGAAAACTGAACGCTTACGATCTGCTTAAGAAACCTGATTTTTTTCTTGCAATACCAATCTTTCTGTGCTAGATTAACTTTAAATCATCGTATTTTACTGATGAGTGGGCTCTTTGCCCACTTTTTTGTTGTAAGCTATGACTTTTCAAGCATACAGGGAGAAGATCAGACAACTGGTAGAGCCTGTTATCGAATCCGAGGACATGGAACTGATTGATGTTGAATGTCTGAAGATGAAATCCCGATGGATTGTCCGAATTTACATGGACAAGAAAACAGGCGTTACCCTCGAGGATTGTTGTGAAATAAGCAATCAGGTCGGTGATATCTTTGACATTCACGATGTGCTTCCCGGTTCCTACACCCTGGAGGTCTCCTCGCCCGGTCTGGATAGACCACTTGTGAGAGACAAGGATTTTATAAAATACAGGGGATGCAAGGTACATGTCAGGATAGCTGAAAAGTTAGAGGGGATAAGAAATTTTCGGGGGAGACTGGTTGACTTTTGTGAGGAAAAGGGAAAGAAGCTATTGGTTGTTGACATCACAGGAAAGATCTATCGCATACCGAGAGATATGGTGGTCAAGGCAAATCTTGAATATGAGTTCGATAAGGATATCGGGTATGGGTCATTGAAGGGGGTTACGGATGAACCTTGATGATGACCAAGGAGGATTTTTAAATGGTGCCAGAGCTTAAACGTCTGATTGAACAGATGGGTAAGGACAGGGGTATTGATAAAACTATCATCATAGATGCCCTGGAGGCTGCCATGTTAACAGCGGCACGAAAAAAACTGGGGCCCCATGTGGACATCGAAGCCCATTACAACGAAGACTCCGGGGAAATCGAGCTCTTCCAGTTTAAAACCGTAGTGGAAAAGATTTTGGATCCCGACGTTCAGGTATCCCTTGAAGAGGCAAGAAGAAAATTTGATGAAGGAGCAGAACCCGGAGACAGTCTCGGTACGAAGATAGAAGCGAACACCTTTGGCAGGATCGCTGTCCAAACGGCCAAGCAGATTATCATTCAGAGGGTGAAAGATGCGGAGCGAGACATCATTTACGAAGAGTACAAGGATAGAAAAGGTGAGCTGGTTAACGGTTTCGTTCAGAGATTTGAGGGGGGGAGTATTATCGTTAATCTTGGACGTGCAGAAGGGGTGATCCCCCCGGCCGAGCAGGTCTACAGAGAGATGTACAAGCGGGGAGAGCGTATCCGGACCTATATATGTGATGTTAAGAAGTCATCAAAAGGTCCCCAGATCATCCTTTCGAGGACCCATCCTAATTTTATCAAGGCCCTCTTTGAAATTGAAGTTCCCGAAATCTCTGAGGGATTTATTGAAGTAGTGAACATTGCAAGGGAACCGGGTAAAAGGACCAAGATTTCTGTGAGAACTAAAGACAAGGATATAGATCCGGTTGGCGCCTGCGTTGGTATGAGAGGGAGCCGTGTACAGAGTGTCGTCCAGGAATTGAGAGGGGAAAAGATCGATATTGTCCCCTATTCTGATGATCAGGCCACGTATGTATGCAGCGCCCTGTCTCCGGCCAAGGTTAACAGGGTCCTTATGGATGAGGAAATGCGTTCCATGGAAGTTATTGTTCCCGATGATCAACTGTCTCTGGCCATAGGGAAAAATGGGCAGAATGTCAGGTTAGCTGCTAAACTAACAAGATGGAAGATTGACGTCAAGAGTGAATCTATGGCAACAAGACAGGACGAAGAGGGGTACAAGTCCCTCATGAAAATACCAGGTATTGGCCGGGTGACGGCAGAGCGTCTCTACGGAGAAGGATTAAAGAGTGTCGCCACGATCGCTGCGGCTGATCCTGAGATGTTGTCTTCGATTCCTGGTGTGGGTGAGAAAACCGCCTCGCGCTGGATAAAGGAGGCAGGCAAGATAATTAATGAGGAGATTGTGACTATTCAGGTGGATAGACTGAAGACTGAAGGTTGTTAGGAAACTACAACCTTCGGTCTTCATCTAATGGCCTAATAAATGGCTTGATTTGTGCCTTGCAAGATGTTTTATAGCCTTCGGCCTTCAGCCTAAACACCTGAATAGTTACTCCATAATAGGAGTGTTTCAAGAATGTCTAAGAAGAGAGTTTACGAGTTAGCCAGAGAACTGGGCCTTGACAACAGGGAACTTATCTCTCGTCTGGAAAGACTCGGTATTGCTGTGAAGGCGCACTCAAGTACCATTGAAGACTCTGACGTACAGAGGATCAGGAGGGAATTGCTATCCGGTGAACCTCTTGAGATGGTTGAAGAAAGAATAAAATCCAGCGTGATCAGAAGAAGAGCCGTTCGCCCCCATATCGAGGAGGTAAAACCGGAGGCAGTTGAGGAAGGTGTTCCTGCCCCGCCCGAAGAAGAGAAATGGGAAACACCCCCGGAAGAAGTCACCCGGATGGAAGTAGTTACAGAGAAAGAAGTGGAGGTTCGGGAGAAACCGATGCCAGCCTGGCAAGCAGTGGAGAGTAAACCGGAAGAAGTGGTTAGCGAAGCAAAACCCACCTCCTCTTCTGCCTCCATGCCGGTATCTGTGAAGGATAAGAGGGAGCTGCCTGTAAGGCCTGAGAAGAAAAGTGCCTTATCTGTTCGAATGCCGAAGAAGGCCAGGGCGGAAATTAAAAAAGAAACTCCGGAAAGGCTGAAGCTTGCGGTCGTTAAGGAGGTCCTTCCTCCTGAAGAGGAGAAACCGGCGAAAAGGGAAGGGGAAAAACCGAAGAAAGAGTGGAAAAAGCCAGTAGAAGTATTAATAAAAGAGCAGCTACCAATACGGAAAAAGGTCTTTGTTAAGAAGATTGTAGGTAAAAGGGACAGGTACCTGGAAAAAGAGACGGAAGAGGAAAGAATTGCGAAGTGGAGGGAAGAAAAAAAGGTAGCTGCCGTCAAAATGAAAAAGACGGTTATTACCGTACCCAAAGCGATTAAGAGAAGGATAAAGGTGGGCGAGGCGATAAGCATTGGTGACCTTGCCAGAAAGATGGCGGTTAAGGTAACTGAGGTGATCCGCAAATTGATTCCCATCGGTATGATGGTAACTATTAACCAGTCTATTGATCGTGATGTCGCTACTATCGTTGCCAGTGAATTTGGATATCAGGTAGAACCTATCGTTGCCGAATATGATGAATCCATGCGAAAAGTAGCTATACCCCGGGGAAATCTCAAACCAAGGGCACCGGTTGTCACTATCATGGGACATGTTGACCATGGCAAGACATCCCTTCTCGATGTCATCAGACAGACTAATGTAATTGACGGTGAGGCAGGCGGCATTACCCAGGCTATCGGGGCCTATCATGTACATATCAAAGACAGGGACATCGTCTTTCTCGATACCCCCGGTCACGAAGCCTTCACGGCTATGCGGGCCCGAGGGGCTCAGGTCACAGACATTGTTGTTCTTGTCATTGCCGCCGATGACGGGGTTATGGACCAGACCATTGAGGCTATCAACCACTCAAAGGTAGCCGGTGTTCCCATCGTTGTGGCGATCAACAAGATTGATAAACCGGATGCCGATCCGGGAAAAATCAAGCAAGCGTTGACCGAATATGATCTTGTGCCCGAGGAATGGGGTGGTAACACCATATTCTGTGAGGTATCTGCAAAGAAGAAAACAGGTATCGAGGAACTTCTCGAGATGATTCTTCTTCAAGCGGACGTTATGGAGTTAAAAGCTGATCCCGATCGGCCTGCCCGTGGCGTAGTTATTGAAGCAAAGCTTGATCGGGGGCGTGGACCGGTGGCAACGGTTTTGATTCAGGAAGGTACCTTAAGAGAGGGAGATGCCTTTGTTTCCAAGACAGAGGCTGGCAGAGTCCGGGCCATGATCAACGACCAGGGACAACGGATCAAAGAGGCGCTACCATCAATGCCTGTGGAGGTTATTGGATTTTCAGGGGTTCCTCATGTGGGTGCTGAATTCGTCTGTGTGGAAGACGAGAAGAAAGCACGCAGTATCGGAGAGTACTGGCTCAGAAAAGAACGGGAACGAGAACTTTCCACTTCTGCAAAGATTACCCTCGAACAACTGTATCAGAGAATTAAAGAAGGGAGCAAGGAATTCAATGTCATTATCAAATGTGACGTACAGGGGTCAATTGAGGCCCTGACTGAGGCCCTGAACAAACTGAGCACGGCGGATGTGAAATTGAAAATTATCCACAGTTCAACAGGCACCATTACAGAAACAGACGTAATGCTGGCCTCGGCATCAAATGCAATCATTCTCGGTTTTAATGTCAGACCCACCAGCAGGGTGATAGAGTTGGCGGAGGCGGAAGGTGTTGAAATCAAGCTCTACGATATTATATATAATGTAATTGCCGATGTGAAGGCCGCCATGGAAGGTCTTCTTGAACCCCTTTACAGAGAGGTGGTCCAGGGCCGCGCTGAAGTCAGAAAACTATTCAAAATACCTAAGGTAGGAACCATTGCCGGCAGTTATGTAACGGATGGGAAGATTACAAGAAAGTCCAATCTCAAGCTGGTGAGAGACGGTGTGACGATTTACGATGGCAAACTGCTCTCCCTTAAACGGTTTGATGAAGATGTAAAAGAAGTGCAATCGGGGTTCGAATGTGGTATCGGGGTAGACGGCTTTAATGATATCAGAGCGGGGGATACCATTGATGCCTATGTTAGCGAAAAAGTAGAGAGGAAATTATAAACAAACAATAGCGGCAGCCGGCGAAGACCAGTAAAAACGGAGAAATGAGAAATGGTCGTCGGATATGGAATCGTGGATTTGTGGATTAATGAAAGCAGATCCCTGAAGGAAAAAAGGGGGGGACTGAGCAGAATATTAAAGCGAACGCAAAATACATTCAATATTTCTATTGCTGAAATCGGTGATAATGATCACTGGAAGCGGGCGAAAATCGGTTTCAGCGTGGTAGGCAACGACAGAAGTTACATCAATGGGAAAATAGACCATGTCTTGAGATTTATAGACAGCCTCCAGCTTGCCGAGGTGGTAAATACAAAGATTGAAATTGCCAGCTTTTCCGAGGCGACAGATTCGTGTGATTATCTGGCAGATAAGTATTAGTATGATGAACTTTAAAAGGGCAAGCCGGGTAGCCGAGCTTATCAAAGTGGAGATTTCAGATATCCTGCTAAAGCGTGTCAAGGACCCACGTATTGGGCCAATTACTATCACAGGTGTAAAATTGACCGATGATCTCCGCCTGGCAAGGGTATTCTTTGTTGAGATGGGAAAAGATACATGCTCTGATGAAACCAGAGCAGGCCTCCAGAAGGCAACAGGTTTTTTGAAAATGGAGCTGGGGAAGAGATTACAATTGCGGCACATACCGGAGATCAGCTTCGTGTATGATGAATCATTTGCCTATGGAAGTCGTATAGAAAAGCTTTTAGCAGAAATATAATAGGTAAGCTGTCAGCTTTCAGCAAAAACAAAAAAATACCTTAAGGATACATATGGTTCTCAGGATCATTGATATTATCAATAGTTGCCAGGTTTTCCTTATCACCTCTCATGTAAGACTCGATGGTGACGCCCTGGGTTCGGAATTGGCCTTGTACCATATGCTTCGTTATATGAAAAGGGAGGCTGTTGTTTACAATCAGGATAAAACCCCTCAAAATTATCGTTTTCTTCCCGGCAGCGATGCTATAGTCCACCAACTTCCACCGGTGGAAAAATTTGAAGCTGCCTTTGTCCTGGATTGCAGTGAGCTGGAACGTGTGGGGGAGGAGGCAAACAAGATAAGACAGATAAAGCGGATCATCGCCATTGATCATCACATTTCCCGGGGAGGTTTCTGTGAGATTGCCTATATTGATCATCAGGCGAGTTCCACGGGAGAGCTGCTTTACCGGCTTGCAGAGCAGATGTCCCTCGAACTGACAGCGGAGATGGCAACCAATCTGTACGCTGCCATTATGACGGATACGGGAGGATTTCGCTACGGAAGCACAAGGCATAGTACCTTGATAGCAGCGGGAAATTTGCTAGAAAAAGGTGCCAATCCACAGTGGATAGCGGAGAACATTTACGAAAGCAAACCGCTAGCTAAAATTAAGCTCTTGAAGAAAGTGCTTGAGACCCTGACTTTTGATAGTGACGGAAAGATCGGCTCCATGGTAGTTTTACAGAAGACCATCGAATCTGTTAGGGCATTGCCGGAGCATACCGAAGGTTTTGTAGATATACCCCGTTCCATCGAGGGAGTGGAAATTTCCATCCTTTACAATGAATTGTCGGAAAATTACTTCAAGATAAGTTTCCGATCAAAAGGGAAAATCAATGTAGAACGGATTGCCAGGGCATTTGGAGGGGGAGGACACACTAATGCTTCGGGTTGTGAGGTTGAAGGGGATATTGAAACGATCAGACATCGTGTACGGGATGTGATCAAGGCTTGTGTTAAGTGAAGTCCCGGGCCATGGATGGTATTGTTGTGATAGATAAGCCTTCAGGAAAGACATCTTATGCTGTGGTCTCGGATGTCAGGAGGTTGCTCGGTGTAAGAAAGGCCGGTCATACGGGCACCCTGGATCCTCTGGCAACAGGCGTCCTTCCCGTATGCATAAATGAGGCAACGAAGCTCGTACAGTTCTTTTCGCCGGACAGCAAGGAATACCGGGCAACGATGTTACTGGGGGTAGAAACTGACACCCTCGACATGGAAGGGAAAATAACCGCTCAGTGTGAGCCTCATGTTGAAAGAGGCGCTATAGAGGAGGTGTTGCGTCGCTTTGTCGGAAAGATAGAGCAACTTCCTCCCCGTTACTCGGCGGTTAAATTTCAAGGAAAACCGCTTTATAAATGGGCAAGAAGGGGGATCGCCGTTGATCCACCTCCGAGAAACGTTGAAATTTATACCATTGTGGTCGAAGCAATAGTATTGCCATACGTGACATTTAAGGTATCCTGTTCCAGTGGTACCTATATACGTTCTCTCTGTTCCGATGCGGGCAAAATGTTGGGATGCGGGGCATGTCTTGCGTCGTTGCGAAGAACAAGGAGTGGCTGTTTCCACGAAGGATTGGCGGTGTCCACTGAGGATATTGACAACGAAAAAAAACGAGAAGTGCTCGTCGCAAATATCGTGCCTCTGGTGGACACCCTGCCGGAAATCCCCGCCATCAATGTGGATCAGGCATTGGCAGAAAAGTTCAGGGGAGGCTGTCAACCAACTGCCAACGTTCTTAGTGTAAATCGTATTCCTTTTCTTGCCGCCGGAGATGTGGTAAGGTTTGTGTCGCATGATCGTTGTCTTGTTGCGCTAGGAAAAATGCTTTATGCTTCGGATCAAATGGCTTCGTTAAATGGAAAGAAACAGGTGGTCAAAATCATGAGGGTATTTAATAGCGGTCAGCAATTAGCGGTCAGGAAGAAGCTTGAAAGCAGAACGCAGAATGCTGAACGCGCTGAACGCCGACAGACAGTAAACATCTAACAGGGTAAGACTTTGTTTTTACTGAACGCTGAATGCTGATAGCTGAACGCTGATAATTGAGAGGGAGGAGATAAAACGGTGTTAGATGCTGAACAAAGAGGGAAAATAATTGGTGATTTTCAATTGCACGCAAAGGACACAGGATCCCCAGAGGTCCAGATTGCGCTTATGACGGCGAGGATAGTATACTTAACGGAACATTTTAAGGCCCACAAAAAGGACCACCACTCCCGTCGAGGACTTTTGAAGCTCGTCGGGCAGAGGAGGAAACTTCTCGATTATCTGAAGAAAAAGGATGGGGAAAGATACAGGAGAGTGATTCAGCGCCTCGGTTTGCGAAAATAGGCAAAAAACACAAGTCGTACGTCGTAAGTCTTCGAGGACATATGACGTATGACATACGACTAAGAAAGGAAAACAAATTATGAGTAAAGTATTTAGCACAGATTTCGGAGGGAGAAGTATCTCCCTGAAAGCGCATTATGTGGCAGGTCAGGCCGATGGCGCGATCCTTGTGACCTATGGCGATACAGTCGTTCTCGTGACTGTTGTCTCCTTAAAAAACGCAAGGGAAGGACTCGATTTCCTGCCTCTTACAGTTGATTATCAGGAGATGACCTTCGCCGCGGGAAAAATCCCCGGCGGTTTTTTTAAAAGGGAAGGTCGTCCCAACGAGCGCGAGACATTAACCTCAAGGATCATCGACAGATCAATACGTCCTCTGTTTCCTAATGGCTACTTTTATGAGACACATGTTGTGGCGAATGTGCTTTCCGCGGATAATACAAATGATACCGCAGTGGCGGCCATGTTAGGCGCTTCGGCTGCCCTTGAAATATCGGATATTCCCTTCGAGGGACCGGTTGCTGGTGTCAGGATCGGCCGGCTGGACGGGGAATTTTTATGCAACCCATCGGCAGAGGTGTTAGAAAAATCGGACTTGAATCTCTTCTTAGTCGGCAGAAGGGCACTTCCCGGTACGGAAGGTCGTGAATTTGATGTAAACTTGGTAATGCTTGAAGGAGAGGCTCGTGAGGTTGAGGAAGATGTGATCGTTGATGCCATCAACTTAGGATTGGACGTCATTCGCCCCTTAATCGAACTTCAAGAATGTGTACGTCAGAACATCGGAAGAGAAAAGAGGGTTGTAAAGCTATCTCCCACGGACCGGTCCCTTGTTACGAAGGTTGCCAACGCCGCCGCGGAAGGTCTTAGAGATAGCTATACTACAGGGCCAAAGCTGGAAAGATATGCAAAACTCGATCGTCTCAGAGAGACGGTAATCGAGGAGATCACCAGAGAGGATGCGGGACTTCGTCCTCTGGTCATGGAAATATTTGAGGATCTTGAACGAAACACTATCAGAAACATGATCCTGCACGAAAAAAGAAGGAGCGACGGAAGATCCAACACAGATATCAGACCGATCAGTGCTGAGGTTGGAATTTTGCCGAGGGCCCACGGATCGGCCATCTTTACCAGAGGTGAAACCCAGGTCCTTGCCGCCCTGACACTCGGTACATCCTCAGATGAACAACGAATGGATTATATCGGCGGAGAAGAGATGAGGTCGTTTATTCTGCACTACAATTCCCCCCCCTATTGTGTTGGAGAAGCACGACCTTTAAGGGGCCCGGGAAGAAGAGAAATCGGACATGGCGCTCTCGCCAGAAAGGCCCTGCTTCCCATCCTCCCCGCCGAGGAAGAGTTTCCCTACACCATCAGAATCGTTTCCGAGGTCCTGTCGTCCAATGGTTCATCTTCCATGGCCACGGTGTGCGGTGGCGCCCTTTCCCTGATGGATGCCGGTGTACCCGTGAAGGACGTCGTCGCCGGGATTGCCATGGGTCTGTTGAAAGAGGATGAACAAGTAGTCATCCTGTCCGATATCATTGGTGACGAAGACCATGCAGGTGATATGGACTTCAAGGTGTGCGGGACAAAAAAGGGGATTACGGCCATGCAGATGGACATCAAGATCAGCGGGATTACACAAGATATCCTGAGAAAGGCTCTCTACCAGGCAAGGGAGGGAAGGTTTTTTATCATTGAAAAGCTAAGGGAGACCATCGCTGAGCCACGGAATGATATATCCATGTACGCCCCGAGAATCACCATGGTAAAGGTAAAACCGGAGAAGGTAAGGGACGTGATCGGTTCCGGAGGGAAAAATATCAGGCAGATTGTCAGTGAAACGGGAGTCAATATTGATGTGGAAGACGACGGCACCGTGACCATTGCCTCCAGCGATGCAGAAGCCGCAGCCAGGGCTGTGGCCATGGTCAAGTGGCTGACTGAGGATGCGGAAGTAGGAAAGGTATATCGCGGCACAGTCAAGAAGATTGTAGACTTTGGCGCTTTCGTGGAGATACTGCCAGGTACGGAGGGGTTGGTGCATATCTCACAACTTGCCAGGGAAAGGGTTAATAAGGTCACGGATATCCTGAAGGAAGGAGACGAAGTGCTGGTGAAGGTCCTTGAAATTGACAGGCAGGGGAAGATCCGGCTCTCCAGGAAGGAAGCATTAGGGGAGGACACGGTATAATTTTCCTTCAGAAAAATCCGGCCGGCCAGAAAGGATACATCGGGGACAATGTACTATAGAACCGTTCTGGATAATGGTATCAGGGTTATTTCCGAGGAGATTACCCATGTCAGATCAGTATCCATAGGGGTGTGGGTGCAGTGTGGTTCCCGCAATGAAAATTTGAAGACAAACGGGACGGCTCATTTCATCGAGCACATGCTTTTCAAGGGAACAGAGAATAGATCTGCCTTTGATATTGCATCGGCTATTGATTCTGTCGGTGGTATGATGAATGCCGCCACCGGGAAGGAACTAACCTCTTTTTACGTCAAGATACCTGATTATCATCTGGCCCTGGCGATTGACCTGCTTGCCGATATATTAAAAAACTCGCAATTTGATACCGCAGAAATCAGTAAAGAAACAGCGGTGGTCCTTCAGGAGATCAATATGGTGGAGGATTCACCTGATGATTATATTCATGACTTCTTCGATGCCATATTTTGGGATGGCCACCCCCTTGGTCGTCCGGTTTTAGGGACGAAGGAAGTGGTGGAGAGATTTAACAGAGAGGCCCTCCTCAATTTCTTCAATGCCAGATACAGAGGAGATAACCTTGTGCTGACCGCCGCCGGTAATCTGAAACATGATGTCCTGGTTGATCTGGTTCGGCGCGCCTTTGGGTCACTGGCGGAAAAGGCTGTCAAGGACGAGGCCACTACGCCGGTAGTTTCATCAAAAGAAGCCGTCCTCAAAAAGGATCTGGAGCAGGTGCACATGGTAATCGGTACCCTTGCCCCCTCTGCAAGCAGTCTCCAAAGATATCCATGTTTTTTGATGAACGCCATCCTCGGTGGAAGTATGAGTTCAAGGTTGTTTCAGGAAATCAGAGAGAAAAGAGGTCTGGCTTACGCCATCCATTCCTATATAATCCCCTATACAGATACGGGTATGCTTGGCATTTATGTGGGAACCAGCGAGGAGAAGGTATCCAATTGCATCGGTTTGGTTCTTGAAACACTGAAAGGATTATGCGGTGGTCTGTTGACAAAAAAAGAACTGACCTTGGCCAAGGAATTGGTCAAAGGTAATTTCCTCTTGGGTATGGAAAGTACCGATAATCGCATGATGAAGCTGGCCAGGGATGAAATATACTTAAAAAGATATGTGCCGCCGGAAGAGGTTCTCGCTTATATAGATGCCGTTGGCGTAGAAGATGTCAGGGTGCTGTCCTGCGAGATATTCAACCCAGATACCATAAGCTTAGTTGCCATCGGCAGGGTTTCGGAAAAAGATGTGAGACTCGATTAGAGGTCAGAGGAAAATGTTCATGAAAAAATATAAGGTAGATAAAACTTATAAAGAGATCAACGAAAAGATAAAACAGGGAAAGGCCATTGTTGTAACGGCTGAAGAGATGAGCGATATTGTGGACAGACATGGCGCGATTGAGGCAGCCCAAAAGATTGATGTCGTCACCACCGGTACATTCAGTCCCATGTGTTCATCAGGCGCCTTTCTGAATTTTGGTCATACCGCCCCGAAGATAAAAGCAGCCAAAATCTGGCTTAATGATGTGGCAGCCTACGGTGGTATCGCCGCCGTTGATTGTTATATCGGGGCAACAGAAGTGGCTGAGGGAGACCCTCTCAACAGTGTCTATCCGGGAGAATTCAATTACGGCGGGGGACATGTCATCGAAGACCTCGTGGCAGGAAACGTGATCAGACTACGGATGGAGGGTTACGGCACGGACTGCTATCCGGCCCGGAAACACGAGAAGAATATTACGATCAACGATCTGCGCGACGCCATCCTTTTTAACCCGAGGAATGCCTATCAGAACTACAATTGCGCCGTCAATATGTCTGATAAGATCATCTATACCTATATGGGGATACTGAGACCACGCATGGCAAATGCCAATTACGCTACCTCGGGGCAGTTAAGTCCTCTTTTCAATGATCCCTATTATAAAACTATCGGTATCGGGACAAGGATCTTTTTGGGAGGCGCTCAAGGTTTTGTGGCCTGGGAGGGCACACAGCATAACCCTCATGTCCAGAGGGGGAAAAACGGGGTTCCTAGAGAAGCGGCGGGGTCAATTGCCGCTATTGGAAACCTCAAAGAGATGCGTCCCGAGTGGCTTGTGGGAGCCAGTATGCTCGGATATGGGGTTTCCCTGTATGTGGGGATCGGTATTCCCATTCCCATCCTGAATGAAGAGATGGCACGTTATACGGGAGTTAAAGATGAAGATATCTTCACCCAGGTTTATGACTACAGCGTGGATTACCCGAAGGGAGGAATGGCCAAGAGTCTTGGCGAGGCCAATTACAAAGAGTTAAAGAGCGGCGCCATTGTACTGAACGGTCAGAAGGTAGCTACCGCCCCCTTATCAAGTTACGTAAAGGCGAGGGAAATCACCGATATCCTGAAAGAATGGATTGAACGGGGAGATTTTCTTCTGGGAGAGCCCCAACAATGTCTTCCCTCTGACAATATCTTAGAGTAGGGCGGCGCCTCCTGGTGCTAAATTATTTCTTTACTTTTTATAAATTTCTTTGTTAAGGTCTCATCCAGAATGAAAGTGG
Source organism: Syntrophales bacterium (assembly GCA_030018935.1). Classification (NCBI taxonomy): domain Bacteria; kingdom Pseudomonadati; phylum Thermodesulfobacteriota; class Syntrophia; order Syntrophales; species Syntrophales bacterium. The sequence goes on along the minus strand of JASEGZ010000001.1, from coordinate 20,311 downwards.
GCAGGTACCTTATTGTTATTGTTTTATTTATGGGGTTTCTCATCACCTTCGGGGACCGGGGGCTTGTTGATAACTACATGATGAGAAAAAAACTTCTACCACTGAAAAAGCTAAATTGTGAAATTTATCGTGATAACAGAGAATTAAAAAAAACAATTACCCTGCTCAGGAGTGACTTATCGTACATTGAAACAGTAGCACGAAACGAACTCGGAATGGTCAAGAAGGGTGATATCGTTTATCGCTGCGCAAAATAGAGTGGTGATTCAATGTTTAATAATATTAAAAATTTGTTTCCCGGCAGCAAACAAGTTGTGGGACTTGATATTGGCTCAAGCTCGCTGAAACTTGCAGAGATACTGGAAACACCGAAGGGATACCTCCTGAATCATTTCTCCCAGATTTCCCTCCCGAGAGGGGTGATCGTAGACGGCGTAGTAGTGGAACAGGAGCAACTAACCGAAAAAATCAAAGAGCTTTTCAAATATAGTGGCTGTAAGCGAAAAAGGATCGTAACCTCCCTTTCCGGGCATTCCGTCATCATTAAAAAAGTTAGCTTTCCTGTGATGGACGAGGGGGAACTGCGCGATTTGATCAACGATGAGGCTGGTAAGTATCTACCATTCGATAGTATGACTGAGGTGAACTTCGATTTTCAAACTCTGGGAGAAAATGAGTTCAATCCCAACCAATTAGATGTATTACTTGTTGCCGCAAAGAAGAATATTATCGCTGGTTATACGGAGGCCGTTAAAAATGCAGGACTTTCCGTGGTAATCATGGACGTTGATTCCTTTGCCCTCGAGACGATGTATGAAGAAAATTATGATTTTGCAGAGGACGATGTGGATGTCCTCGTCAACATCGGGGCAAGTATAACAAATATCAATGTGGTTAAAAATGGGATCTCGGTTTTTACGAGAGATTTTAACCTGGGGGGTAATGCCATCACGGAGGCGATCGGGGAGAGGCTCAGACTGACCTTTGAAGAGGCGGAAAAGATCAAGATCGAAGGACCGGATGGTGATGAACTGGCAAAAAGCGAATTTAGAGAAAGTATGCTTACTTACACCGACCCCCTTTGTTCAGAAATTGAAAGGTCTATTGATTACTTCAAATCAACCTACGGGAGGGAAGAGATCAAGCATGTCCTGCTTTCCGGTGGAGGCGCAAAGATTCCCGGTATAGCTGCCGATCTGTTTCAGAGACTAAGCATCGAAACGGAGATCATCAATCCCTTTAAAAAAATCGTCTTTAACAGGAATGTCCTGGAGCCGGACTATCTGGAAAGTATCGCTCCTATTGCCACTGTAGGGGTGGGACTGGCCTTACGAAGAGAAGGTGACAGATGATCAGGATCAATCTCCTCCCCTATCGGGAAAAGGAAAAAAAGGAAAACCTGAAACGCCAGCTCACCATCATCGCTGCCTCTTTTACCGTCTTTCTTCTTCTCCTTGTATCCTTTCAAATTTATATCAGCACGAGTATCAGCAACCTTGAAAAAGAGGTCAAAGACAGAGAGGAGAGGCTTGTCGTCCTGACAAAGGTTATTGGCGATATCGAAGCTTTCAAAGCTGATAAGAAAGACTTAGAAAAAAAGCTCGACATTATAAAAACCCTTGAGGAAAACCGGCTGGTCCCTGTGCGCATGCTGGATGAATTGACCACGCTGGTTCCCACAAAAGATCTCTGGCTGGAAAAGTTTTCCGAAAAGGGGAAGGATCTCCGTATTGAAGGTGTCGCCAGGGATAATATTGCTGTTGCCCGTTTCATGAAAAATCTCGAACTATCAAATTACATCAAATCGGTTGATCTGATTTCCTCCAGGCAGACGGAGATCTCCGGTATCAAACTGCAGCAGTTTATCCTGACATGTGCACTCAGGTAAGAATGGATGTAGCATATGGCAATGACATTGGATGACATAAAGAAGATGTCCCCCCAGAAGAAGGCATTGATTGTCTGCATACTCTATTGCGTTCTTGGTTACTTTTACTGGTTTCTCTTTTTGCAGTCAGCCCTTGAGAAGAGAGGAACCCTGCAAACAAAGTTATCCGAACTTCAGCAACAGGTTACGGAGAAAGAGCGGATAGCTGCCGAGAAGGATAAGTATGTCAGAGAGGTCGGGGTCTTGAAAGAAACCTTCCGGATGGCGTTGACAAAGCTTCCCGATCGTAAGGAAATACCCGGCCTCCTTAGCGCTGTCGAACGGGCAGGAAAAAGCGCCGGGGTGGAATTTATCCTGTTTGAACCGATAGCTTCCGAGAAGAAACCATCAGAACAAAAACCACCCCTGAAGCCATCTGAACCAGAGCAATTTTATGAAGAGATACCTATCAGGATCACAGTGAACGGTAGCTTTCATCAAACCGCCCTATTTTTTGGAAAAGTGGCCAGGCTTCCCCGCATTGTTAATATCGAGGATGTATCCATGGTAAAGGAGAAGGATGTAAAAGGGTCAGGACATCTCCTTAGCACATCCTGTGTGGCAAAGACCTATATGTTCGTGGAAAAATCAGATGGGAAAAACAGCGAGGCCGATGAAAAAAACAAGTAGTTTTTTCACAGGTGTTGTAGCCTGTGTTTTAGTTTTTTCTGCAGGACTGTGGGGGGAGGTCGCTGCGGCATCAGCCGGTGCCGATCTACGGATAGGTACGGAAAAGAATCCAGCAGCCTCTTATATCTATAATCCTGTCGGGAAACCGGACCCTTTCCAACCCTTTATAGAAAAGGAGATAAGCAAAAAAAAGAAGGCGGAAAAATTGCAGACTCTTCCCATATCGCCGTTGCAAGGGCTTAGTATTGACCAATTCAGACTGGTAGGTATCGCCGGTGATGATAAGCGCAGGATGGCAGTAGTTGAGGATGTAAGGGAAAAATTTTATCCCCTTTTCGAGGGGACATATATAGGCCGGAATAACGGCAGGGTGGTTAAAATACTTGCCGATCGTGTCATTATTGAAGAAAAAGTCAAGACCAGTGCAGGAAAGACTCAGGTAGAGCAAATCACGATAAGACTCCACGGAGAAGAAGATGAGGTAAAACCATGAAAAAAAACATGCAAAAGATATTGGCAGCTTTTTTAATTGGTTTTGTAATGTTTTTCGGAGCATTCGGGCCGGCAGAGAGTGCACCACCCGGGCCGCCGGATGCGGGGAGAACAGAGGTATCCGGGGTGCAGGGAGACGTGGGTTACCTTGAAGACATCACCTTCGAAAAGACAAGGGGTAAGGAAAGGGTTACCCTGATGGTTTCGCAGCAACCTGTCATCAGTATTGAAAATCAGGCGGGTAGTGCTGTGCTGATGAAGCTGGAAAACATGTTTGTACCGGAGGAACTCAGACGGCCCCTCGGCGAGGGAAAGCTCACCAATATCATAACTGTCTCGCCGGCCCAGAAGATCCTTGAGGGGGAACAATGGGTCTACTTAACAATAGGTCTTAAGGAGCGAGTTCCTTACAGTGTCAGGCAGGAGGGACAGAAATGCATTATTGATTTCAATGTGGCCAGTCTTGCAGAGGCGCTTACCCCGACAGGTGAAAAGCCAGCTTACGAGGCCAAGGCATCCCCCCTTACCGGCGAGGAAGTCAAACCACCTGGGGTGGTGACTAAAGAGGAAAGAGAAAAGCCAAAGTACACCGGCCATAAGATATCTCTCGATTTTCAAGAGGCAAACATTAAAAGTGTCTTCCGATTATTGTCCGAACTGGGTGGAGTCAGCATTGTCTCCAGTGATGACGTCAAAGGGAATATAACTGTGCATATGGAAAATGTCCCCTGGGATCAGGCCCTCGATACCATACTGACTATCCAGGGCCTCAGCAAGAGACAGGAGGGCAACGTCATCACCGTGATGACCCTCGAAAGGATAAGAAAGGAGGAAGCTGACCAAAAGGCTCTCGCGGAGGCCCAGAGGAAGGCGGAGGAGCTTGCAAAAGAGGCGGAGCAGAAGCGCCTTGTGGAAGGGGGAAAGCTAAGACAGATCTCCATAGAAGCCAAAATTGTCGAGGTTACGACGGACTTTTCAAGGGAACTGGGGGTTCAATGGGGTACCGGCTATAAGAATGTGTGGGGAGCCAAAGATTACGGTGTACTGGCAGGAACTGGCGGAACTACCACGACCGCCCTTCCTGGTGGCATAGGGTTAACCACGAGCAATATTGCGGTGAACTTTCCCTCTGCCACTCTTGCTGGAACGCCGGCAATTGGCGTCATCCTCGGATCAAGCAAGTTTATCCTGGATGCCAAGTTAGAGGCACTTGAGGGTACAGGTGAGGGTAAAATAATCTCCTCTCCAAAGGTTACCACTCTCGATGGGGAAGAGGCAATAATCCAACAGGGTACTAAGGTTCCTGTTGTGACGCCCGGGACGGCCAATAATCCGCCGACTGTTGACTACGAGAGAGGAAAAGCGGTTCTGGAATTGAAAGTCACACCCACAATCACAGCAGAGGGGAAAATTTCTATAAAAATCAAAGCATCTAATGATTATCCGGACTGGACCAAAGGTGTGCAGGGGAATCCGTCGCTTAATATAAGCGTGGTTAAGTCGTCCGTAGTGGTAGGGGATGGAGATACGATTGTGGTGGGAGGAGTTTATAAGGAAATTGAATCTAATGTTGTAAGTGGCGTTCCTGGGTTGTCGAAAATACCAATTTTGGGGTGGTTGTTCAAATCCCAGACAAAAACAAAAGAGAAAAGGGAAATTTTAATCTTCGTTACCCCCAGGATCATTAAGTAGAGAATGAAGCAAATTAAGAAAATCTTATATTTTATACCTGTCTTTATGCTCTTGGGAATGATAGGCTGTGCCACTAATCGCTGGAAACAGGAGGAAGGAAGAGTTCATCTGAATATAGGAATTGCCTATATCGAATCGGGACAATACAATGCTGCTTTGAAGGAGCTTCTGGAAGCAGAAAAGCTCACCCCAAAAGATCCTAAGCTTCATTATTTTCTTGGCATAGCCTACTACTATGGGAAGGGGCTTAATGAAAAGGCAATTGATGAATTTAACAGGGCGCTGGATTTAAAACCTGATTATTCGGAGGCTCATAATTTCCTGGGTACAATTTACCTGAGTAAGGGTCTCTGGGACAAGGCCATTGAATCGTTCAATAAGGCACTTTCTAACATTCTTTATGATACCCCGGCAGTAGCGCTTTCCAACATGGGATGGGCCTATTATAAAAAAGGAGATTATCAGATATCGCTCTCCAAATACCAGGAAGCGATTGCCAGAGAACCGAACACCGCACTACTCCCTTTGATAGAAAAGAATATGGGCATGGTGAGTTTTGCCCGGGGGGATATGGATAGAGCGGTAAGGCATTTAAAGAAATCCCTCGAACTGGCCCCTTCTCTTGCTGAATCCCATTACTGGTTAGGGGAATGCTACATTAGACTGAACAACAGGGAAGAGGCGAAAGCAGCGTTTCGGGCTGCCATCAAACTGGCCCCTGAATCAGAATATGGTATCAAGGCAAAGAAAAGCCTTGATGCCATTACCCTTCCTTGAATTAATTTTGTTCAGAAAAGCTGATGCCTGAACTTCCCGAAGTAGAAACCCTCTGTCGTCAACTTAAAAATGTCATCCTGGACAAGGAAATCCGTAGCTTCGAGATACTTGATTCGAAGCTGACCGCGGGGGAAGAGCTGGAGGGAAGAAGAGTTCTCTCCGTAGGCCGTCAAGGTAAGGTGCTGGAGATAAAACTCGATGCCGGTATAACGATGCTGCTCCATCTTCGTCTGACAGGCAGACTTTTGTGGCAAAGCGATAGTAATCTTCCCTTTCCTCACACCCGCTTTACGATTTTCTTTCTTCAGGGTAGACTTGATTGTATAGACCCACGACGATTTGCGACCCTATCGGTCCAAAAGACTATCGGTACTAACTTTGCCGCTCCGGTAATTGACCCGCTCAAAGATTTCTGTGCCTCTCGACTTTGGGAGATGGCCCGGAGGAGAAAGGTTCCTGTGAAATCCTTCCTGATGGATCAACGTTTCATCGCCGGGATAGGAAACATTTACGCCTCTGAGATTCTCTATGAAGCCTTTGTGAATCCATGGCAGAAGACGGACTCTCTGTCACCGGCAAAATGGCAGGAAATAGAGGAGGCAACGACCTCCATCCTCAAGAGGGCAATTGCCTGCCGGGGTACAACGGTATCCGATTGGCGTGATCTGTTTGGTCGTAAAGGAGAATATCAACATTACCTGAAAGTTTACGCTCGTGAGGGGTGTCCCTGCCCTCGTTGTCAGGCTACAATTCAATGTATACACCTCCATGGAAGGGGAACCTATTTTTGTCCTACCTGCCAGAAACCTGAGTGGTAATGGGTAAACAGCGAAGATGAAGCGTTTTCGACCGGTCAATATGACGGGTGAATTCTCAGACAAAGGAGAAAAAAACAGCGCCATGAGCAGGAAAAAGTATCTCATCCTATCTGTCTTTTTTATCAGCTTAATCGGGTTTATTTCACCGGTTCTTTCCTTTCCAGGAACCGTGGAAACAAAAATCAGCTCCAGTGCGCTACAGTCCTTTATAGAAAACACCTTTCCGGTTACATTCACTGCAAACGCTAAGATACTCGGTGCTACAAAGGTACCGTTCAACGTAAAGCTGACCAATCCCCTGCTGGTTCTCCTTTCACAACCCACGGGGACGAAAAAACCCTTCCTACAGTTAAATATGGATTATGAGGTCTCAAGCATCCCCGAGATAAAAAGTTCTGTCCAGGGACAAATCTCAGGTGACCTCAATCTTACTGTTTCGCAGGACCAGGAGTATCTTCTTATATCACTGGGGGAAACCTATTTGCCCATTCTTCCCTCTATTAAGATATCCCTTCACACCATGGTCAAACCAATAAGGGTACCTCTTTTTAAGAGTCTTCCCGTCAAGATGAATGGTTATGATATCTACGCAAGATTCAGCAACATCTTGATAAATGTGGAAGATGATCATCTGGTCATCAAGAGCGAGGTGACATTTGAAAAGAAATCTACAAACGAAGGCGCCGCGCAGTTGAACACGGGACGCCATGGCGCTCTAACTCACGCGGGACTAATCGGTAGATGGGTTTTCCCCTTCGGTAGATGACGGTTCAAGACGTTTACCCGTTACCGGACAGCAGAGGAGACTTGCCTCCTCGTACGGCCTTGTCTCAAACTGCAGGACAGGGTGATCAACCTTGAAACGGCAGAACAACAGCTCACGCACCTTAGCGGCGAGTTCGTCAACTTTGCTCAACATTTGATCGGGAACGATGATATGGGCGGCCAGTGCCACTCTTTCGGATGACATATTCCAGACGTGGAGATGATGGATTTCCTTGATGCCGTCAATGGCCTCGATATCTTTCTGGATGGCCTCAACATCTATCCCCTCCGGTGTGGCATTCATGAGAATAAAAAAGGCCTTTTTCAGGATGTCCCAGCCGCCGAACAGGATCATCGCCACGATGACCCACGAAACAATCGGGTCGAGCCAGTACCACGGCCGGTATATCCATACAATACCCAGGAGGAACACACCGAAGGAAGTCAGGGCATCGCTCAGCATATGGAGAAAGGCGCCACGGATATTGAGGTTGACCCTGGCCCCGGAGCGCAGCATCAGAGTAGAGATCGCATTTGCCAGAAAACCGACAAAGGCGCCCCACATCACGATTTGTCCCTGTATGGCCTGGGGGTTCTGGAGCCTCTTCCAGCCTTCAACGGCAATATAGAAACCAATGCCGTACAGTAATGCCACACTGAATACCGCGGCAAATACTTCGAAACGCTTGTAGCCGAAGGTATGTTTAAGCGTTGGCCCGCGCTGGCCGATGCGAAGCGCCACATAGCTTATCAGTACCGATATAAAATCCCCCAAATTGTGAAGGGCATCGCTTATCAGAGCGATACTTCCCGCCATAACGCCGATGAAGATCTGAACCGCCGGAATAATCAGGTTCATCACCATAGTTACCAGCAGGCGCTTGCCCCAGGATGCCTCGATATTATTGTCTTGAAGGGTCATAATTAAACCTGTCCGCAGAGGGTTGCCATTTTGCTTACGCGCCATGTGGCTTGCAGGTTAAATGACAGATTCCCGTTGGTGTTTCCACCGTATAGGGGAAATACCTTTTTTTAAAGAAGACGGCTACATTCACCAGGCTTATCAGCACCGGCACCTCCACAAGCGGGCCGACCACGGCGGCGAAGGCCTGCCCTGAATCTATGCCAAAAACAGCTACCGCCACCGCAATGGCCAATTCAAAATTATTGGAGGCAGCCGTGAAACTCAGGGTAGTGGACTGCTCATATGTGGCGCCTACCTTCATGGAAAGATAGAAAGAGATAAGGAACATGACCACAAAGTAGATGCCCAGCGGAATTGCAACCCGGATAACATCCACGGGAAGCTGGACAATATACTCTCCCTTGAGAGAAAACATCACAACGATAGTAAAGAGCAAGGCAATTAAGGTTATCGGACTGATTCGGGGGATAAATTCTTCCTCATACCAGCGCTGGCCTTTTATCTTTAAGCCGATGACGCGGGTGATGATACCGGCGATAAAGGGTATCCCCAGGTAGATGAAAACACTTTGGGCGATCTGGCCGATGGAAATATCTATCAGAGCGCCTTTAAGGCCCAGCCATTGGGGAAGGACTGTAATAAAGATATAGGCATAGAAGGAGAAGAACAATACCTGAAAGATCGAGTTGAAGGCCACGAGTCCCGCACAGTACTCCCTGTCCCCGGCGGCAAGATCGTTCCAGACAATGACCATGGCGATACAGCGTGCCAGGCCTATCATGATCAGTCCCACCATGTATTCGTAATGTCCCGCAAGAAAGGTAATCGCCAGGAGAAACATCAAAATAGGCCCGATGATCCAGTTTTGAACAAGGGAGAGGAGCAGGACTTTGACGTTGCGGAATACATGGCTCAACTGCTCGTATTTTACCTTGGCAAGCGGCGGATACATCATGAGGATCAGCCCGATGGCAATAGGGATATTGGTGGCGCCGACCTGAAAGAGACCAACCACCTCCCGTATGCCGGGGAAGATATACCCCCAGATTACACCTGCAAACATGGCGAGAAAAATCCAGAGGGTGAGAAACCGTTCCACTACAGGCAGTCTCCTGTTGCTATTTGTAACCATTTCAATTTCCTTTCCTGAATCGTGTTTACCAGTATCCGTTCTTTTACTTTCCGAGCCAACCCGTTCTTTCATAGTTCCTATATAGCAATATTCGAGGGGAACAGCCGCTATCTCTTACAGAGGATCTCTCGATTCAGGGTGGGAATCTTTTCCACGAGACGCGTGATCTCAGGATCATCTCCGAGCCAATGTTTCAGGTTCTCCAGGAGGATAGCAACATAGGGATTCCTGCTATCCTCAGTTAGATAATAATTAACCCATAAACCATCTTTCTTGCAGCCCACCAGTCCGGCATCCTGAAGCTGCTTTAGATGTTTTGAGACAGTTGGCTGGGCTATTCCAATGGCCGCCTGGATCTCACATACACACATTACCTTGTGCTGGAGTATCTTGAGCAGCTTCACCCGATTCGGATCGGAAAGCGCCTTCATCACCTTGATAAATTCCTTCATGGATACACCCTTATCCCTTCTGAGCCGCAGGTTTATGAATGTTTCGTGAAACTTTTGATATTATTTATATTGCTAATTAGCAATATATAGCAGCCGTTGTCAAGAAAATTTTCCGCAATTTTGCATAGGTGTTTCATTTATGTACATTAAGTGGAAGGTGTATTGCTTGGAGGTAACGGGAGGTCAAGGTCGTGTCAGGTTTTTTGTAACTACTCAGGATACAGGGCCAGAATGGAAGTAATTTTATTTTATTCTGTATTCTGACCTGACTCCTGGAGTAGTTACCGTCTCTTCATGCCTTCTATCGCCGTCAGTACGTCGGAGGTCCCACAGAATTTCTTTTTTCCCCCATCCTGGCGTATTACTACTATCGTGGGAGTAGAGGTGACCCCATCTTCGGCCAGGTAGCGGGAGAAGATATCAAAAGTGGGCTTTGGATTAAAGGGCTTGAATTTCACGTTTCGTTCTCTCAGCAGGTCTTCGATTTTTTCTTTTTCTGTGATATTTCCACGGGCGGCCTCAAATAGGACCTTCCTTGCCAGGAGGGCACGGTTGAAGTCATTTCCCTCATTGAGGATGTACAGAAAGTACCGGATGTATAAGCTGGCCTGCTTGTGGAGCGGAGTATCAATGAAAGCAATGGTGATCACATTCTTCCCCACCAGATCGGAAATCGTGGGTTCTAATTTTGGTTCTATGGAAGCACAGGGATCACAGAAATAATCAGTATACAATCTTACTTCTATTTTGCCTTTCCCAAAGAAAGGCATGATGGTATCAGCCGCATAAGAGGGTGTAAGAGTTCCCCTGAACAAGGCGAAAAGAAGGAAAAAACCGAGAATCAGGAAAGCAACAATAAGGGCCTTCTTTGACTTTTCAAAGTTGAATGTAAAAAGAACAATGACCACCGCGGCGAACATGAGGCAACAGGGACAATACAGACCAGTTCTGATCTGGTACCCTATGAGGTATATCTCCGCCCCCATACCGAGGACAAGTAAAAGAAGATTCAATGTATCCCTTCTCAGGAGATTGAAAAGAATAATTAATCCCATATATGTGATGCCCAGGTATTTCAGGTCTATGCCGGCAAAACTCTCTTGACTGTATGTGCAGGATCCCCTGCAAGTGGTGTAAAAAAAGATAATGGACATCCCGGCAAGGGCAAGGATAATGTTAATCAACCGTCGCCGTTCTCTCGCTTTTCTTATAATTTTTACCACCCCGAAACGAAAACCTGTCTGTGCCTGATTACTTTCTGACATAGCGCTCCTGATTTAACTACGGATATCCTGCCGGAGAACTCTGTGTTCCAGGCTTTTATTAAACATGAGAACCTGCCTCTTTTTGTTGTTACTGCAATTCAGACACTGGACTTCAGACTTTAGATGCCAGACTTTTCTACGGCAGTTCTTCTCATCTGAGATGTCAAACCCCAATCCTCCCCTTCAGTCTAATGTCTGAATCACAATTGTTGTTCCGGTAAGATTGAAAAGCTTGCAATTTTATAATAGTATTAGTGCGAAAAACACAATAAAAAATGGTATTCTTATGGCAAAACCGGCATTCTGGAATAATACAAAGAGATACTATGATTTAAAAAGTTTCTGGCGCAATCAGTTCGGATGCAGTGTTTACAAGCTGCAGATTGACGCCGGTTTTACCTGCCCGAATCGTGACGGCACCATTTCCACGGGAGGATGCATCTACTGCGACGGCCGGGGTTCCCGCCTGCGACAGGCGGGTCCTCTCCCTTCCATCAGCGAACAGATCAGACGCGGCAAGGCATATTACAGGAAGCATAAGAATGCTGGAAAGTTCATCGCCTATTTCCAGACATTTACCAATACTTATGGAACGTATCAAAAACTCAAGACTCTCTACGACGAAGCCCTGTCCGAGGAAGACATTATCGGCATATCCGTCGGCACACGCCCGGACTGTGTCCCTGATGACATCATCGGGCTCTTTAAGGCCTATGCAAAGCAATACCACACCTGGCTGGAATTGGGCCTTCAATCTATCCATGATAAAACCTTGCGGCTTCTCAACAGGGGACATTCGGCTAAGACCTTTCTCGATGCCGTCTTCAGGGCTTCGGGAGGTGATATCCATATCTGTACGCATATCATTGTGGGGCTGCCGGGGGAGACGCGGGAAGATATCCTGGAGACGGCAAAGGTTATTTCCACCCTGCCGATCCACGGTATCAAGATCCATCTGCTTCTCGCCCTGAGGGGAACCGCCCTCGGTGATCTCTATGAAAGGGACAGGATCAGGATGATGGAAAAGGAAGAGTATGTCCATACGGTATGTGATATACTGGAGATACTACCACCGGAGATGGTCATCCAGAGGCTGACCGCCGATGGTTACCAGGATATCTTCCTGGCTCCCACCTGGGCCATCAACAAAATGGATGTCCTCAATGCGATTGACAGGGAACTGGAGAGAAGGAATACCTATCAGGGGATCTATTGCAGAGGGAAAAACCAGATAAAAGGTGGTAAATGATGATCGCTATTTTAGACTATCGTGCAGGAAACCTGACCAGTGTTGCCAGGGCACTTCATTATCTGAACCAGTCCTACCGGATTACCGCCGACCCGGCGACATTACAGGAAGCCACCCACCTTATCTTTCCCGGGGTTGGGGCGGCCGGCGAGGCAATGTCTCATCTTCGCCAAACACATCTGGATCGGTGTATCCGGGAGTGGGTGTGTACGGGAAAACCGATGCTGGGCATCTGTCTCGGTACCCAGGTGATCTTTGAACACAGCGAAGAAGACGATACCGTCTGTCTGGGAATCGTCCCTGGTTGCGTCAGGCGATTCCCAGAAAATTTGCAACATGATGGCCAGTATCTCAAGGTTCCCCACATGGGGTGGAATCATGTGGCCTTTCAAAAGGAACACCCTGTTTTTCGGGGACTTCCCGAGGGGTCTGAATTTTATTTTGTCCATTCCTATTATCCGGTACCAACCGATGATCGGTGGGCCATCGGCTGGACAGATTATGGCATACAGTTTTGTGCGGCCCTGGCCCAGGAAAATTTAGTAGCTGTGCAATTCCATCCGGAAAAAAGCGGGAGGCCTGGTTTACAGATACTGGCCAATTTCTGCCGGTGGGGGGGGGGGCGGAAATGCTGAGTAAACGGATTATTCCCTGCTTGGATGTACGTGACGGCAAACTGACAAAGGGCATCAAGTTTAAAAACAACGTGGACATTGGTGATCCGGTGGAGGCGGCACGACAGTATTACGAACAGGGTGCCGATGAGATTGTTTTTTATGACATCACGGCCTCCTCTGATGGTCGTGACATCATGATTGATGTGGTGCGGCGGGTGGCAGAGACGATTTTCATTCCCTTCTCCGTCGGCGGTGGCATCCGTACCGTTGAAGATATGAGGCGTGTCATCCTGGCCGGTGCCGAAAAAATCAGTATCAACTCAGAGGCGGTTAAAAGGCCGCCGTTGATCAATGATGGTGCGAGGGCGTTTGGTAAGCAGTGTATCGTCCTGGGGATGGACGTCAAAAAGGTAACTAAGAGCTTCAGAATCCCTTCCGGCTACGAAGTCGTGATTCATGGCGGACGGAAATATACCGGAATTGATGCCCTGTGGTGGGCGAAGGAGGCAGAAAGACTGGGAGCGGGGGAGATCTGTCTGAATTCGATTGATGCCGATGGAACACAGACTGGATATGAAATCGAACTGACCCGGCTCATCTCATCAAATGTTCGTATCCCTGTCATTGCCTCAGGGGGGGCAGGAAAGCCTGAGCACCTTCTGGCTGTTCTCACCCGGGGAAAGGCGGACGCCGCCCTGATCGCTTCCATGGTCCATTACAGGACTTATACGATCTCTGAGATTAAAACCTATTTACATGAACATAGCGTGAAAATCAGGATAGAGTGGTGATTTCCCCCCCCATTTTGGTTCACCTTAGGCTGACAGAAATGTAAGCAAAGAAGAGTGTATTCACCGCACAGGTTGGAAAACCTCAGTATGGTAACGGAAAGGAGGTAACAGATGGAAATTTCCGGGGAAACATTAAAGAAGATTTATACTACAGGTTTTGCAGGGCTTATAGCCTACATCATGGCTGTGGGAGAGAAGATTGGTAGAGAAGAGGCGATAAGGCTTCATGCGAGGCTCCATGCCGGGATGGCTGAGATGATAAAGGAGAACCTCTCCCACTTGGGCATAACCGGCAATGACGCCCGTGCCGGCATGGCCCTTATAGATGCCGTAATGGAAGAACACTATCCAGGATTCTTCAAGTTAATGGAGAGGGAGCGCACTGAAGATACTCCCCAAAGGGTGGTCGGGAGGCACAAGGGGTGGTGTGCCGCTCTGGAAGCCTGCCAGATGTTAGGGATATCCCCCAAGGACTTCTGTCCTATTCCCCATGAGGAGGGACTTACCCCTCTGGTTCAGGTTTTGCACCCAAAACTACATGTTAGATTGGGCAAGATCAGGCCGGAAGAGGAGTATTGTGAATTGATAGTCGAGCTTAAGGACTAACATTTTAAAGCCTCTACAAAAAAATTGGGCACCTCATGATTTTGCGCGCATCAATGTAACGTAGTAGTAAAAAGATTTTTGACAATTCACAGAGAGGGGTAAGGATTGACGGATGAAGCCGGATGAGTTATGATAAACTAATAATGCTCCCCCCTTTACGGGGCTGAATTGTTTTACATCTGAACACTGCTTAACAAGGAGGAGTTTTATGGATATTGTTGATGCCATAAGAACACGAAAGAGCATCAGAGGATTCAAGCCCGACCCTGTTCCGAAAGAGATTCTCAGGGAGATCCTAAAAATTGTGGGGCGTGCCCCTTCGGCGATGAATACCCAACCATGGGAGTTTACCGTGATTACAGGAGAAGTTCTGGAAAATGTAAAACGGGTCAATGTGGAGAAGCTCAATTCCGGGGAGCAACCCCATCCGGATCACGTGGCGGCGAAGTGGCCTGCTGACAGCATCTATCGGCACCGTCAGGTGGAACTCGCCAAGCAGATCTTCCAGCTCATGGGGATACAGCGGGAGGATAAGGAGAAGAGGGCGCGATGGATGGAACGGGGCTTCCGCTACTTCGATGCACCGGCGGCGATCATTATTTCCGTGGATAAAGCGTTAAGCGAAGCGGGACCATTACTCGATATTGGTGCCGTGATGCAGACCATCTGCCTCGCTGCTCTGAACTACGACCTCGGTACCTGCATCGAGGATCAGGGGATAATGTATCCCGGGGTATTGAGGAAATTTGCCGGCATACCTGAGTCCAAACGGATAATAATTGCCATAGCCATCGGCTATCCCGACGGGGATTTCCCGGTAAACAAACTGGAAAGCGCCCGGGAACCCATAGAAAGCGCCACGACGTGGTGCGGCTTCGTATAGTAAGGGTGTGACCTGATAGCAGCATCCTTGACGTATCTGACCGCAGCCGTAAGAGAGAAAGTGGCTGCGGTCTTTCACATTTGTTAGAGGGGGATTGACGTTGCCGGGAAGGATTGTTGTTCTGCCTGAGGAACTAACCAACAAAATAGCGGCGGGAGAGGTCGTCGAGAGACCGGCATCCATTGTCAAGGAGCTTCTCGAAAACGCCCTTGATGCAGGGGCGACAGATGTGACTATTGAGCTTGAGAAGGGCGGGTGTGGCTCCACAAGAATTACCGATAACGGCGAGGGTATAGAGTGTGAAGATGTGCCGCTGGCCTTTGCACGATATGCCACCAGTAAGATATACCAGTTTGACGATATTTACAGAGTAAGTTCCTTTGGTTTCCGGGGAGAGGCCCTCCCCAGCATTGCCTCTATCTCAAGGGTCGAGATGGTTACCAGGAAGAGGGAGTCTGTATCGGGTACGAGGGTGATCGTTGAGGCCGGGCAGGTCAAGGAAATTGCCGCTGCGGGATGTCCTGTCGGTACATCCGTTCTCGTCACCCGTATCTTTGATTCCGTCCCCGTCCGCAAGAAGTTTCTCAAGGCAGAGATGACCGAACAGGGACATTGCCTTGATGTGATCACAAGGGCGGCCCTGTCCCATCCTGAGGTGAAGATGAAGGTTGTGACCAGGGGGAAGGAAATTTTGAATATTCCCGCCACCCAGGATGTCTCTCTGCGGGTCTCCCTCGTTATCGGCGCCGATTTCATGGATCATATCCTGCCGGTAAAGGGAACGAGGGACAATATAAGCGTTAGTGGATTTGTGTGCAGGCCTGAGTTTACAAGGTCCAGCGCCAGGCACATCTATTGTTATGTGAATAAGAGATTCATTCGGGATTACCTTTTGAACCATGCCGTGATGACGGCTTACAGGCGTTTGCTTGCTGTCAGGAGGTATCCTGCCGTTGTCCTCTTTGTTGATCTTCCCCCCGGCGAGGTAGATGTCAATGTCCATCCCGCCAAGATGGAGGTTCGCTTCAGAAATCCCCGGGATGTATATGAAGTTGTCGTGAGAGTTCTGGCGGGGGCGCTGGCCGGTATCTCTCCTATAGCAGAAACACCGGCTGCGCCTGTTTTATCATGGGGGCGGGGAAGCCAGGAAGGGCGCCGGAGCGGGCTTGAAGAAGCGCTGAGGCGGTACACCGTTTCTTCGGGAAAGGGAAAACTCTTCTTTGAGAGAGCCTTTGCCGACAAAAAGGAGGAACAGGTTGATGCGGCCATGCCGGAGGAGACCGCCGAGGAGGATTTTGCTTTCCTCACGGGAATATCCTTTGCCGATCTTGAATATGTGGGGCAGGTTGCCGGAACCTATCTCGTTTTTTCTGCTCCCGAGGGGTTGATCCTCGTGGATCAGCATGCGGCTCATGAGCGGATTCTCTTTGAGAAATTCAGGGAGAAGCCCTCTGCATCGGGAGGCGAAAAGGCGGTCGGCCAGCGGCTGCTGATGCCGGAGGTTATCAGTCTTCCACCGAAAGATTTTTCCTTTCTCATGGAATCCAGACAAGTCCTCGAAGAGGCGGGGATAGAGGTGGAACCGTTTGGCAAGGATACGGTTGTCGTAAAAACCGTTCCTGCCATACTGCCCAATGTTGAGTCGAAGACAGTGATCATGGATCTCCTGGGGGAATTTTCAGAGACCGGCCATCCACTGAACCTGCAAGATAAGAAGGATAAAATCTTCGCCTTTCTGGCCTGTAGGGGGGCCGTAAAGGCAAACCAGAGGCTTTCGGCGCCGGAGGTGGCCAAGCTGTGTAGAGACCTGGATGCCACGCCGTTCTCCTCCACCTGTCCCCACGGAAGGCCTGTTTATATCTCTTTTAGTTTCAGCGATATGGAAAGGATGTTCAAGCGAAGGTGAGGCAGGCGATATGAGCAGGGAAGAACTTAAGCCCCGTTTGATCATCATCGTTGGCCCCACAGGTGTCGGCAAGACGAATGTGGCCATTAGGCTGGCAGGCGAGCTGGGAGGCGAGATCATCGGCGCTGATTCGATGCAGGTCTACCGGTATATGGATATCGGCACCGCAAAACCTACATTGGCAGAGAGATCACAGGTGAGACATCATCTGTTTGACGTTGTCAACCCGGACGAAGAGTTTAATGCCGCCATGTTTGTAAAAGAGGCGGGGGCGATCATTGAGACGTTAAATCGCCTGCAAAAGCCTGTCTTTGTAGTTGGCGGTACGGGTCTATATATCAGGGCGCTGTTGGGTGGGCTTTTTGAAGGCCCCGGCGCCGATGAAGATCTGAGGGAGGTTTACCGTCAGGAGGCGGCCCGCCACGGTAAAAGATACCTCTATGAGAAGCTGAAGGTTAAGGATGCAAGGGCTGCCGCCCTGATTGATGCCAATGATATCAGCAGGATTATTAGGGCCCTTGAGGTCGTGGAGCTGACCGGTAAGTCCATTGTGGAACAGCAAGAGGCTCACCATTTCAGGAATAACCTCTATGAATGCCTCAAGATCGGTCTGATGATGGAGAGAGAACAGTTATATGCCAGGATCGAGCAGAGAACAGAAAAGATGATAGAGGATGGCTTTACCGATGAAGTCCGTAATCTATTAGCCATGGGTTATGATGAAACCATCAAGCCAATGCAGTCCCTCGGTTATAAACATATCGTGGGTTATCTGCGGGGGGAATACTCTCTTGGGGAGGCGGTCAGGACGATAAAGCGGGACACAAGACGCTACGCCAAACGTCAGTTGACCTGGTTTAAAGCGGATAGGGATGTCGAGTGGTTTTCTCCACATGATGTTGATGCCATCCGGAAGCGGATCGGGGAGTTTTTGTGAGTTTTAGGGCAAGGACGGTGAAACTTCTTGACTTTAGAAAGGCGGTCCGGCCTCTGAGCTTTGAAAATCTTGCCTTTTTGGGATCGCCAAAGCGATAAGCCCCGATCTTACGGCCATCACTCCCGGTAACGCGGAACATCTCCAATGGGATGCCTTGTTCCTTTACATTCCGAGCTGCCCTCGGGGGATGGTTGTATCCGTACTTCTCCTTCAACTCCTCAGTTGTGATCTGCCCATGCTTCAGGATATGGTCAATTACTGTGCGGGGCCGCTTAGCTGTGACTGCCTTGCACTTCTTCACAAATTCGCGGGGCAGATCCTTCGCTTTCATTTGCGGCCCTCCATAAGGCAAAGTTGCTCTCCCCGTGTGTAGCGATATACGGTCGGAACATGGGCCAGTTCGTCGGCAAGGCTTGGGGACAGGTACAGCGACTCAATGGTAACATCGGCTCTGCCCAAGAGTGTTGCTTGGGTAGACCGGCCTGCATAAAGCTCAATCAATGTCAGATTAAGTTCCTCCGGGAGGGTTTTGCCGAAAGTCTTGGCTCCAGTGCGACCATCGTAGCTGACCAAATAGCGAATGCCTTTGGTTCAAACTATCGAGCGCTTCGACGAATTCGCAGAACTGCACGCTTTGTAGATATCGCGTGTCTCTGTTGCCACAAACCCCTTGGTATGGAGGATCCATATAGACAAGATCGGCTGGTGTAACCCTTTCAAGAACGTCACGATAGTTCACCGACGTGACAGTTGTCTTCCCCTTCAAATAATACGAAGCGCCAAGAATCTGTAGGCGCATTGTTTCCGGTCGCATTCCCTGTCGCCTGTTATCTGGACTCTGGTTAAATTCGCCTTGTGAATTGTATCGAACAGAGCCTTTAACACAACGAGCCAGCAGGTATAGGAAGAGGTCACAACGGCCAGTACGATTGAAGTCATTCCGTGCTTTGTCATAGAAAGACCGTGGGTCATCTAATTGCTTTCTCCACAGCGCTTCATACTGGGAGGCAATTTTTTCTGGTGTTTCGATGATGGCACGCCATAGGTCCATAAGGGGCTTGTTTAGATCATTGATATGGTAGCGATGGCCAAGTCTATTCACTGCAGCGGCTATGGTAATGGCAGCCGAACCAGCAAATGGCTCGTACAGCGTCCCGACCTTTTGCGGGAAGTACCGAAGGATATCCACCGCAAGATTTCTCTTGCTGCCTTGGTATGGGATAGGATGTGGAACTGTCCTTGTCTTCATGTTATCTGTTCCTTCTCTATACCCCAACGGCGGAGCTAAGCGGCGGCACGAGCATGCAGGGCCGCGTAGCGGACATTGCAGGCGCAGTGCTGACCGCTTCAGCGTATTGTGTATGCCCGGCACGGGCGTGAACTTATGGGGTGCAAGGCCCCCTCCCCCTGTACGTGAATCCTGTAATGTCGTGAGACATAACAGAAATATTAGCCGAAGGCAAGTGCGGAACCGCGAGGAACCGTCCGAAGGAAGCCGGAGTGCAAAGCTATGAGCCGACGAACAGAAACAGCATACAAGGCCCGGTCTCCGGGCGAGTTAGCACAACATAACGAAGCCCCGGATTCAGGAGACAGGGTAAATGCTGCGGTTGTGCAGCGACAGTTCACGTTCTTATCCGGGGAGACCTGCTCCACATGCATTCCGTTAGGAAGGCGCGGCTTCTGGCAACAGTTGCCGTGATGGAGCAGGAGTCAGCAGAGGCCATAGTAGACAAAGGACTCCACCACTTATGACGGTGTGGCCCGTCAGTCTTTGGGAACCGCCCGGTGCGGACCCGCATGCCGGGTGGTGTGGGGGCTGGGGGAGAAAATCCCCCGGCTACCCGATTCGGCTATTTCTTTTGTTCGACGAGTTCAACATTGGCCTTTGTGCGCGGAAACCACGCCGCTTCCTTTAGCTGGAAAACAATCGGCTTTCCCTGCGCGCCAGCCGGCATATCGGACAGATAAATGCTGTCGTCAAACAAACCCTTCCCTTCGATCGTCTCCACGGAAACGTTGCTCTCGTATTTCTTATCGCCGCCAAATGAAGTTTCATACGTCATTCTGAGGAAATAGTGCTTCACTGGAAACGAATCGATCTCTTGAGCGACGCCGGAAACCTTCAGTGTCGGGGATGTGTATTCGCTGGAAGCAGCCTCTATTTTGGAGGATAGAATAGTGGCCCTTATTTTTGGCTCCTTGGCAAGGTATTTGAAATCCCCTAGGTCAGGCGCGCAGCCTGACAGAGAGAATCCGACAGACATGATGATTGGTAGTATGATCTTTTTCATATTCCTTGCCGAACAATTATTATACAAATTTCCCATTATTGCTAAATTTGCCACAATCTCTGTATAAAATCAATTTAAATATCTCCTGATTATTACCTTTTTTGTGTCAAGAGTAAATAGAATTGTCCGCTTTTGTAGCAAATGAATTGTCCG